>NZ_JBTIXF010000121.1:0-3319 GCF_055793945.1 Plantactinospora sp. A48
TCTCCTCCTCGAATTCCCGCACGGTGTCGGCGTCGCCGGTCCACCGCTCGTACTCGTCGAGCAGGATCACGTACAGCGGAGTGGTGTCCGCGGCCCCGAAGTACGGTGACTGGGGCCGTTCCTCGAACGCCGCGGCCTCGCCGAACCGGATCTCGCGGAGGATCTTCCCAGGCTCCTCGTCGCGGAAGTCATCCAGCACCGCGCCCTGGTCGGGGCCCAGCATCCGGAGGGTCGCGAGAGCGAGATCCGGGACGAACGGCAGCGCCTGCAGGCTGGTGATGATGCTGTCCCGGCCGGTGAGGGTGGCCCCCCAGGGCAGGCCGGCCGCGGGCAGCGCCTCGTGCGGCAGCGTCAGCGGCGCATACCGCAGCGCCGCGAGATCCACGAGGGACTGGCGGTACGTGCCCGCCACCGTCTCCCACTCGCAGCCCAGCTCGGGCGCCCTGCCGAGCCACGCCGCGAGATCACGCCGCAACTCCGAACGGTCGCATCGAATCCGTCCCGGATAGACATGGTCGCGGACGTCCTCGCCGTCGGGTCGCAGCACCAGTCCCTGCACGTGCAACCGGGTGCTCCACTGGCCGTGCGGTTCAACCCTGATCCGGTAGCTGAGCCCGTCCTCGTCGATCTCCGCTGGCTCCGAGGTGGAGATTACGGTCTCGCGCCAGAACTTCTCATGCCGGTAGCCGAGCCGCAGTGAACCGTCGACGACCCGTTTGTACCGTTCACCGGCGAGCGCCAACTGCTGCGTCCCCACCCGGAGCACCGGCGCGAAGTCGGCCTCCGCGTCAATCCGAACGGTGAACTCGGCCGGCGCCCGGTCGTGGTTCAGCACCGTCAACCGCTCCTCGAAACTGCCGGCCACGGCACGTTCGCGGATCAGCGACACCTTGGCGTCCACGTAGTGGGTTGGCTCCCCGGGCACCAGGAAGAACCGGACGTCGAAGTAGTCCATGTCGTCCGTCGCCAGCGCGTTCAGCCGCTCCCCGTCGATGCTCAGGACCCACCTGGACAGGAAGCGGGTGTCGGCGGAGAAGAAGCCGCACGGCACGGTGGGCCTGGCCTCGATGTCGCCGCTGCCGTCGCTCAACACGAAGATGTTGCCGTCCAGGATCCGCACCAGTTCCGACTTCATCGTGGTCCCTCCCGGCGGCCCAGGTCCCGCGGATGCCGCGCCCCGGGCGGCGGCGCGAAGAGACGCTCCAACAGGACGAGCATCCGGAACTTCCCCTCGCTGGTGATGTCGTTGCGCAGCCACGCCGGCACCAGCTTCTCCTCGCCCCGCGCCATCCGGTCGAAGAAGCCGCAATCGGCCCGGACCACGGTGTCCGCCTCCCGCGCCTCCCGGGACACCCGGACGGTCCCGTGGTCGATCTCCACGAACCACTGGTCGACCCCGTGCTCGTGGGCGAGATCGAACCGGATCGTGCCGGTCGTCTTGCGCAGCAGCCGCTCGTGGCCATGGCGTCCGAGGTCCGCGAAGAACCGCTCGGTCGTCTCGGACATCACACCCCCACCCCCCCGCGATTGCGCGCCCTGTCCGCAGCATCGCCCGGGACCTGGTTCCGGCGCATCACCCGGCCCGGGTGAATCCCCGTTCGCCGTGATCCGACCCGGTGGCCGGTGACCAGACCCGGTCAGCGTGACCAGACTCGGTCGCCGGGCGTGATCTCACCCTGCCCGGGCGAGGCTCCACCACCCTTCGACGGGGCAGGCTGACCCGGCCAGAGCTGTTCCGAGGTACCAGTGCCGTGCCGTTCCGAGACCAGCGCCGGGTGGTTTCGCGGCCGGCGGCTGTCCGAGGCGGACGATCCGAGGGGGCCAGATGTCCGATCCCACGGCCGAGTTCTTCACCAGCCTCGGCCGGCGCGGCCACGAGCCACTGCTCGAATCGGGCATGGGGACGATACGCTTCGACGTCGCCCGGGATGGTGGTGTCGACCGGTGGTACCTGACGATCCAGCGGGGAGATCTCCGGGTCTTCCGCGAGGACGCCAGGTGCGACTGTCTGGTGCGGGCCGACAAGCGCCTCTTCGACGATCTCGTCACGGGCCGGACACACCTCTACACGGCCTGGGTACGCAACGAGATCCGGGTTTCCGGGGACGTCCGACTGGCCCGGCTCATGCAGGGACTCCTGCCGGGACCCCCGGGCGCGAGCCACCCGCGGGAGTTCGCGAAGCGGGGTCACCGGACATGAACGACCAACTCGTCCGGCTGCTGGACGGCAACACCTTCGTGCTGTCCGAGGAGAACGGGAACATCGACGCCTCTCCCAGCATCCCGACCGGGCTGTTCTCGTTCGACACCCGGTTCCTGTCGAAGTGGATCCTCACCATCGACGGCAGGCCGGTCGGCGCGCTCTCCGTCGAGGAGGTCGAGTACTTCGAAGCCCGTTTCTTCGTCGTTCCGATCCCCGTGACCCCGGTCACCGACATCAATGTCTCGGCCATCCGGGAGCGCACGATCGGGGCCAGTTTCACCGAGCGGTTGACGGTGATCAACCAGCAGCCGCGACCTGTCGAGCTGCGGATCCGGATCGAGGCCGGATGCGACTTCGCCGACCTGTTCGAAATCAAGGACATACAGGCCAAGAAGGGTTCGTACCAGGCCTTCGTCGAACGCGGCTCGCTGCGCCTCCGCTACGAACGCGGGGCCTTCCGCCGGGAGACGGAAATCTCCAGCAGCGTGCCGGCCATGATCGACGAACAGGGCCTCAGCTACGACATCCAGCTTCCCCCGCACGGCGAGTGGGTCACCGAGCTGCGCATCCGTACGCTCGGGGTGGACGGACGGGACCTACGGGAATCTCTCCAGGGCAAGCCCGGCCGGGTGCGTGCCGAACTGCGCCGCGACCTGCGGCTGTGGCTCGACGCGCTGCCCCGGTTGAACTGCGAGTCGGCGACGCTGCGCCGGACGTACGAACGCAGTCTGATCGATCTCGCGGCGCTGCGCTTCACGCCGCTGACCGGCGGCGGCCACAGCCTGCCCGCCGCCGGGCTGCCCTGGTTCATGGCCATCTTCGGCCGGGACAGCATCATCACCAGCCTGCAGGCGCTGCCGTTCGCCCCGGACCTCGCGGCCACCACCCTCCAGCTGCTGACGCTGCTACAGGGCATCGTCCTGGACGACTTCCGGGAGGAGGAACCCGGCAAGATCGCACACGAGCTGCGGTACGGGGAGTCGACCGGGTTCGAGGAGCAGCCGCATTCGCCGTACTACGGCAGCGCCGACGCGACCCCGCTGTACGTGATCCTGCTGGACGAGTACGAGCGGTGGACCGGCGACGCCGACACCGTACGCCGGCTGGAACGGCCCG
>NZ_JBTIXF010000122.1:0-3101 GCF_055793945.1 Plantactinospora sp. A48
CCAACCGCCAGCCCGACAATCGCCCAAACACGGCAGAGGCCCCGTCAGGCGCCCCGGAGGGCGTCCCCCCCGCCGAGACCGAAACCACGGACCGCACCACGGAGCAGGGCCGGAAACCCCCGCCACCCTCAGCCCGTGATCGTCAGCTTCACCGGCTCGCTGAGCTTGCTGCCCAGCCGACCGATCACCTGGTACTCACCGGGATCGGCGAACTGCCCACCGGCCTGCCCGTCGGCGCATCGGCTGGCGTCCCGACCGTTCCAGTCGACCTGGTAGGAGTGCTCGATGTTCGGGGTGAGGTGTTCCACATCGGAGCCCCGGGCCGTACCGCAGGTGTCTGATGACCAGACCTTCTGCGCACCGATCTTGATGTAGATCTCCTGCAGGTCCGCGCCGACATCCCGGGCGCAGGCACGGTTGGAGACATTCTTGATTCTCAGTTGGAGATTCACCACCGTGCCGCGCTGCACCGACCGTGGTGACGGCACCGGGATCACCGATATCTCGTCGTCGGTGCAGCCGTTCGTCGGTGGCGCGGCCACTCCGGTGGCGTTGACCTGGCCGGTGGCGCCCGGCGCCGGGGTGATCGGTTCACCGCCGCCGGGACCGCCGCCGGGCGGCGAGGAGTTACCCCCGTCGGCGGTCGGTGAGCTGGTCGGGGTGGTGCCCGTGGAGGCCGCGCCGGTGGGGGTCGGGGCCGTGCCGGTGGCTCCCGCCTTCGGCTTGCCATGGGGATCGTCGGACTGCGAACAGGAATAGATCAACACGATCAGGAAGAGCAGACCGGCTCCGAGCACGACGGCCCGGCGCCGCCAGTAAACCGTGGGGGGCAAGGGGCCAACCGTCAGACGCATGATGTCCACACCGTAGTCGGCGGTTTCGAGGAGGTCCCGCCGACGCGCCGGATCCGACCCGGCCGCCCGGCCCGGGTTGGAGCGATCCTCACTGGTAGACCTTGCGCGGGAACACGGCGTGCGCACCGGCGACCCGGTCGAGGAAGAGTTTCCCGGAGCAGTGGTCGATCTCGTGCTGCAGGGCTCGGGCCTCGAACCCGTCCGTGGTCAACTGGATCTCCTCGCCGGTGCCGGGCAGTTGCCCGGTCACCACCAGCCGGGTGGCCCGCTTCACGTCCCCGGTCAGGTCCGGAACCGACATGCAACCCTCCCGGCCCGGCCGCCAGCGGGTGGCTTCGACGATCGCGGCGTTGCACAGCACGAACTCGCCGTGCACGGTGACCGACTTGGGGTGCCCGGTGACGTCGACCGCGAACACGTTGGCCGGCACGCCGAGCTGCGGGGCCGCCAGGCCGACGCAGCCGGGGGACACCCGCATCGTGGCCAGCAGGTCCGCCGCCAGTTGTACGGTCTCCGCGGCACGCGGGTCGACCTGCGTACCGCCGCGGCTCAGCACCGTCGCTGGCGCGACGACCACCGGACGCACCTCACCGGGTACGCCGAGCGCGCTGACACTCCAACCGGCGATCCCGGTCGGGCTCCCACTCACAGGACGTCCGGTTGGACCCGACGGAGCGTGACCTCGACGTCGAGCGCCGTTCCCGCCTCGGTGAGGCGCCGCGCCACGTCGTCGGCCGTCCCGGCCGGCAGATCCACCTCGGCGACCAGGACGTAGAGCTGCCCGGCGAGTCGGGTGGTCAGGTCGGTCACGTTCGCCCCGGCGGAGGCGAGCACCCGGGTCACCGCCGCGACGATGCCGAGCCGGTCGGCTCCGTACACCGAAACCTGGTAGGGCTCACCGCTCGACGCCTCGGGACCATCGGCGACCACCGACAGCACGCTGGCCAACAGCCGACCGTCATCCGCGAGCGGGGCGAGCGCGTCCTCCACCTCGACCGCTCCCGGGCCGGAGCAGACCAGGGTCATCGCGAAATGGCCGCGCAACCGCGTCATGGTCGAGTCGGTGAGGTTGGCGCCCAGTCCGGCCAGCGCCTCGGCGACATCGGCCACGATCCCCGGCCGGTCGTGGCCGATCACGGTGATGGCAAGCTCATTCACCGGAGCAGTTTGCCGCATCGGCGGTCGTGGCCACCGGGATACCCGCCGCGGCCCACGGTATGGGACCGAAACCCCGAAGCGCGGGCATGGCAGGATCGTCGGCGCGATGTCCGAGACGAAGCTCGCCACCCTGGCCATTTCCTGGTACGACGACAATGCCCGTGACCTGCCCTGGCGGGTGCCCGGTGTGGGCGCCTGGCCGATCCTGGTCAGCGAGGTGATGCTGCAGCAGACTCCTGTGGCGCGGGTACTGCCGGTGTGGCGGGAGTGGGTCGCGCGATGGCCGACTCCGGCCGGGTTGGCCGTGGAGGTTCCCGCCGAGGCGATCCGGCTGTGGGGCCGGTTGGGCTATCCGCGGCGCGCCCTGCGGCTGCACGAGTGCGCGGTGGCGCTGGTGGACCGACACGGCGGACGGGTGCCCGAAGACCTCGACGACCTGCTCGCGCTGCCCGGGGTGGGCAGTTACACGGCGCGAGCCGTGGCCGCCTTCGCGTTCGGGCAGCGGCACCCGGTTGTGGACACGAATGTCCGGCGGCTGGTGGCGCGTGCGGTCGCTGGCGAGCCCGACGCTGGACCGGCGACCCGACCGGCCGACCTGGTGGCCGCCGCCGCACTGCTGCCGGCGGAACCGGCCGTGGCCGCACGGGCCAGCGCCGCGTTCATGGAACTGGGCGCGCTGGTCTGCACCGCGCGCTCGCCCCGGTGCCCGGCGTGCCCGCTCGCCGGTGCGTGTGCCTGGTTCGGGGCCGGTCGACCCGACGTGCCGATCGGGCCCACGCGCCGACCGCAGCGGTACGCCGGTACCGATCGTCAGGTCCGCGGTCTGCTCCTGGCCGTCCTCCGGGACAGCACCGGTCCCGTCCCCAGGCAACGGCTGGACCTGGTCTGGTCCGACGAGGTCCAACGGGCCAGGGCACTCGCCGGACTGGTCGAGGACGGGTTGGTGGAGTTGGTGGGCGATGCCTGCGTGCTGGCGGGCGACCGGCGGGACGGCTGATCGGTTCGGTCGCTGGGGGTCCGGGGGGGGGGGGGGGGGGGGGGGGGGGGGGGGGGGGGGGCGGGCGGGTGGGGGGAGAAGAGACAGCACGA
>NZ_JBTIXF010000123.1:0-3087 GCF_055793945.1 Plantactinospora sp. A48
GAAGCGGTGCGGTGTTCGTGGTTTTTCGCTGTTAGGTGGTTCTGTCGTTTTCCCCTCTGTTTTTCTTTTTTCTTTTTCTTTTTTTTTTTCCTTCTCTTCCCCCCCCCCCCCCCCCCCCCCCCCCCCCCCCGGCACGGTACTAGCCCTTGGGCGGTTCGTTGATGGCGCCCCACGGGACGCACTTGAACTTGCTGGGGTCGCCGAGATTGACCTTGAGCTGGAGGTCGTTCAGCCGGAAGACGCCGGCGCTGGTGTACCGGGCGACCTGGCCGAGGTTGGTGATCGTGACGCTGTCGGCGCTCTGGCCGAAGCCGCCGGACTCCCCGCCGAGCGGCCCGGCGTCCTGGCCGATCTTGATCTCGTGGAACTCGGCGTTACCGCGCAGCTCGTCCATGCCGATCAGCAGGTTGTCGGCGTGCGCCGGGTTGTCCGGGTCGGTGCCGGCCTTGATGGTCAGCGTGACCGGCATGCCGGCGACGTTCACCGACTGGCACATGTTGTAGAGGTCGGCGCTCTTCATCCCCGAGACGGCGATCGGGTGGGCGCCGTCCTTGGCGGTGGCGACGCCGCCGTACTGGGTGAACTCCTTCCCCTCAAGCCGGTCGGCGGAGACCTGGAAGGTCGAACCGGAGACGTTCAGCGACGCGGCGATCGCGCCGTTGGCCAGGCCGACCACGATGCCGGCGGCCGCGACGGCACCCGGCACCATCAGCACGGCGAATCGGCGCCATCTGGTGCGGCCCTGCACCAGACTGTCACGGGAATCCTGCACAGGTCCTCCTTGGTGGGTCGCCCAGCGGCCGCGCTCGCGGATTGGGGGGCGTGGGCGATTCTCAGGTTCACCGCTCGGCGCTTACTGGTGGGTAGCCGAGCGTGCGCCCGATGCTCTCGCGAAGCGACCTGCCTCACAAGACCCTTGCTACTCGCGGGTAACTGGGGTAGGCGGCCGTAGTCGCCCCGGGTAACCAGCCGGATCCGGAAGCGCGGTCGACTAGTCGCCACAAATCCCTCGGAAACGGCACTCAAGTTGCCGGGTCTTTAACCGGACGTAGCCAAATTCGCCTAACATCACGGTTTGATAACGACAGCCTGACCGGGAGCTTGGAGCACCGTTCGGATGAGTGCCGGATCCCCTCGCGGAGAATCAGTCCACACCGGACAGCCAGCGGGAAATGATGAGCCGGTCGATCGCGTCGTCCCGGCCCAACCGGCGACCCGAGGCCAGCCGGTCCCGTAACTGGGCACGGGTGAACCAACGCGCCTCCACCAGCTCGACACCGTCCACCCTGATCTGGTCGTCCGCCGCGAGCGCGGTGAAGCCCACCATCAGCCCCGCCGGGAACGGCCACCCCTGGGACGCCTGGTAACGCACCTCGGTGAGCCGCAGACCGGTCTCCTCGGCGGCCTCGCGCCGTACCGCGTCCTCCAGGCTCTCGCCGACCTCGACGAACCCGGCCACCAGCGCGAACCCGTCCGGTCCGGCACCGGCGTGCCGGGCCAGCAGGCACCGGGCCGGGTCTCCGGGCGCCTCGATCACCACGATCACCGCCGGCTCGATCCGGGGAAACAGCAGCCGGCCACAGTCCGGGTCCGAGCAGACCCGGACATGCCCGCCGTCCCGACTGGTCGTCTGAGCCCCGCACGCGCCGCAGAACGCCTGGTTGCGGTGCCAGTACAGCAGACCCCGCCCGTACGCCTGGATGGCCGCCTCCGCCGGCGACAGGCCCCCGACAATGGCCCGCACCTCGGCGGTGCGCTCCGCGCCGGCCGCGGTGAGCGCCGACTCCTCGGACAGTCCGGACAGGTCGACCGCGAACACCGCCTCGGTGCCGGCCAGCCCGAGGAAGACGGGTTCGGCCCCGGCCGTGCGTACCGGGTCCGCCTCGGCACCCGTCAGCCGGATCGGCGTGGCCTGATCACCAGCGACCAGGCACCGGTCGCGCCACAGCGGCACGATCCGGGCGTCCCCGGCGAGTCGGTCGGCCACCCACCGCGGATCCGACCGGGCCGCGCCCGCCCGATCCAACCAACCACCGGTGTACGTCAGGGGCTGTTCATCTCGCACGCTGGCTACCCTCGCACGCCCGGGCCGGGCGCACCCGGGAGGGCGGCTCGCCCAGGTTGGTGGCCCGGTCGTGGCAGCCCGGCGGTGGCGGGCGGGCCCCTGGTAGCGGCGGCTCAGGATCCGGGATCGGACTCCTGGGTGGGCCGTTGTCCTGCTCTCATCCGGTCGTTCAGGCGGTATCCGGCGATGCTCTGGGGTATGCCAGAGATCGCAGGCACGTCCCGGCCGCCAGGGATGGCGGAGACAGGAGCGAAAACGCATGAGGATCGGAATAGTCGGATCGGGCAACATCGGCGGCACTCTGACGCGCCGGTTGCAGGCGCTCGGGCATGACGTCACGGTGTCGAACTCGCGGGGACCCGACTCGTTGCGGGACCTCACCGAGGAAACGGGTGCCCGCGCCGACACCGTGGCGGGCGCCGCCGCCGATGCCGACCTGGTGGTGATCGCGGTACCGGTCAAAGCCGTTCCGGATCTGCCCGCCGAGGCGTTCCGGGACAAGATCGTGGTGGACGCCAACAACTACTACTCGCAACGAGATGGGGACATCCCAGACATCGCCGACCGGAGCCTGAGCTCAAGTCGGTGGACCGTCGGGCACCTTCCCGGTGTTCGACTGGTCAAGGCGTTCAACAACATCCAGGCACAACACCTGATGGAACGCGGTCAGCCGGCCGGTACGCCGGACCGGATCGCCCTGCCGGTGGCCGGGGACGACGCCGAGGCGAAGCGGCTGGTCATGGATCTGGTGGAGCAGTTGGGCTTCGCCGCGGTGGACGCCGGCACGCTCGACGAGAGCTGGCGGCAGCAGCCCGACACTCCGGTCTACGGCGCCGACCTGGACGCCGCAGGGGTGGAGAAGGGACTGGCCGAGGCTAGGCCGTGAGGGCGAGAGACTCCGGTGGTACATAGGAAAAGGGCCACCCCCTGTTGGGGGTGGCCCTTTAACCATGTTGAGTCCGGCGGCGTCCTACTCTCCCACATCCTCCCGGATGCAGTACCATCGGCGCTGGTGGGCTTAG
>NZ_JBTIXF010000124.1:0-2991 GCF_055793945.1 Plantactinospora sp. A48
GCCGAATGTAGGCCGCTGCTCGATCATCACCCTCTATGGCCGTGGCCCTCCCGTTCGCCGCCCATCCGACTCCCTCTTTCTTCCTCTCCCCCCTCCCCCCCCCCCCCCCCCCCCCCCCCCGCCGGTCGTTCCGGCAGGCGGGTGCCGGGCGGTCGTCCGCCCCGCGCCCGCCCCGCGCCGCGTCGTCCGCCCCACACCTCGCGCCGGACGCCCGGTTCATCCGCCGCCGCTGACGCCGGTCCACCGCCCCTGAGCTCGCCCGTCATCAGTTCGACCCGAGGTATTGACGCCGTCGTAACGGTGTCCTACGTTCGTCGAAACGGTTAGTCGAAGCGTTTCGACGAGCCTCGGCCGGCAGCCGTCCGGGAGGTGCGCGATGGCCACGATGCACGACGTCGCCCGCCTCGCCCGGGTCTCGGTCAGCACCGTTTCGTACGTGCTGACCGGATCACGTCCGATCTCCCAGGCCACCCGCGACCGGGTCCGGGCGGCCATGGCCGAGCTGGGTTACCAGCCCAACGCGATGGCCCGCGGGCTGGCCAGCCGACGCAGCCGGATCCTCGGGCTGCTGATGCCGATGGACGAACGCGGGCTGGGCGCCACCGAGACCGCCTTCGTTACCGCGGCCGCCGCCGCGGCCAGCGCCGCCGGCTACCACCTCGTGCTCTCCCCGGTCGGCGCACACGACGTGACGGACCTCCACCGGCTGGCGACGCAACGGATGTTCGACGGGGCCCTGCTGATGGAGGTACGGGCCGGCGACCCCCGGGTGGGCGTGCTGCGGGAGGTCGGCGTACCCCTGGTGCTCATCGGCCGGACGGGCGACGACGCAGAACTGTCGTACGTGGACATCGATTTCGAGCAGACGGTCCGGGACGCCGTCGACCACCTCGTCGGGCTCGGCCACCGGCGGGTGGTGTTCGTCAACCACTCGGTGGCGGCGCTCGACGCCGGCTACGGCCCGGCGGTGCGCAGCTCGGCCGCGTTCACCCGGTCGATGGCCGAACACGGCCTCGAACCGCTGATGGTTCCCGCCGAGGACAGTGCGGCGGCGGGACGGGCGGCCCTCGCCCGGGCCCTGACCACGGCACCGGATCTGACCGCGATCGTCGCCATGAACGAGAACGCGGTCTTCGGCGTCCTGGGCGGACTGGCCGCCGGCGGTCGGTCCGTGCCGGACGACGTGTCCGTGCTGTCGATGGTGACGTCACCCCAGGTCGCCGACCTGGCCACCCCGCCGCTGACCGCGATGGCCTCACCCGGCTCGGCGCTGGGTCGGATCGCGGTCGAGACGTTGCTGCGTCACCTCGACGGCAGCGCCACCCAGGTACGCCAGCAGTTGCTGCCGTGCGTGCTGGAGGTCCGGGGTTCCACCGCCGTCGCTCGGTCGGTGGCGGATGTCGACGCTCCGGAACCCAACCCGACCCGCCCGGAGGACCCCGGTCCGCCGGGCTGACCGTGACGCCCGCCGCCGCGCCGAACCGCGACGGCGGGCCCGGATGGGAGCCTCGCCACCTAAACGACCGCGAGGCACCCGCCGGAGTACCGCCCGATACCACGAGGAGAATGGTAATGGTCCGATTTCGTACGGTCGTCGCGGCTGTCGCCGTGGCCGCGACCGCGGCCACGGCCCTGACCGGCTGCGGCGGAGGTGACGAGGACAAGGCCAGCGGCGCCAAGGTGTTGAAACTGTGGCACTACGAGGGCGAGAACAGCGCCATGGGCGCCGGCTGGGACAAGGCGATCGAGATATTCAAGCAGGAGCACAGCGGCGTCGAGGTCAAGTTCGAGCGCAAGGCGTTCGAGCAGATCCAGCAGAACGCGGCGATGATCATCAACTCGTCCGAGGGTCCGGACGTGATGGAGTACAACAAGGGCAACGCCACCGCCGGCCTGCTGTCCAAGCAGGGCCTGCTCACCGACCTCAGCTCCGAGGTGACCGAGCGCGGCTGGGACAAGAAGCTCAGCGCCAGCCTCCAGACCACCGCCCGGTACGACGAGAAGGGCGTGATGGGCTCGGGAAACTGGTACGGCGTGCCGAACTACGGCGAGTACGTGATGGTCTACTACAACAAGGACCTGTTCACCAGGTACGGCGTCGAGGTGCCGACCACGCTGGACCAGCTGACCGCCGCGATGGACAAGTTCGTGGCCAAGGGCGTCACCCCGCTCGGCACGGCGGGTGCCGAGTACCCCGCCGGCCAGCTCTTCTACCAGCTCGCGCTCTCGCAGGCCGACCGGGCGTTCGTCGACAACTACCAGCTCTACAAGAACCCGGTCGACTTCACCAGCGGCCCGCTCAAGTACGGCGCGGACACCTTCGCCGACTGGGCCCGCAAGAAGTACATCGCCAAGGACAGCGCCAGCGGCAAGGCCGAGGACATGGGTACGGCGTTCATCGCCGGCAAGACCCCGATGATCGTCTCCGGCAGCTGGTGGTACGGCCGGTTCAAGAGCGAGATCAAGTTCAACTGGGACAGCTTCCTGTTCCCCGGCAACAAGTTGCAGGCCGGCTCCTCCGGCAACCTCTGGGTGGTGCCCACCAGCAGCAAGGCCAAGGACCTGGCGTACGACTTCATCGACATCACGATGCGCCCGGAGGTCCAGGAGCTGATCGGCAACAAGGGCGGCGTGCCGGTGGCCGCCGACCCGGCGAAGATCACCGACGAGAAGGACCGGAAGCTGATCGAGAACTTCAACACGGTCAGCTCGCAGGACGGCCTGGCGTTCTACCCCGACTGGCCGGTGCCCGGCTACTACGACGTGCTGGTCGCCGGGTTCCAGAGCCTGATCAACCAGTCCAAGACCTCCGATCAGGTGCTCGCCCAGCTCGCGAAGCCGTACAACGACGGCGTCGCGGAGATCAAGCGCGGCTGACGAGGACGCGGGGGGGGGGGGGGGGGAGGGAGGGGCCCGACACGCCTAACAGCAGGAAAGGGAAGCGCCGGCCCCGCTTTCCCAGAGTTAAAGGGGGGGGGGACGGCCGGATAT
>NZ_JBTIXF010000125.1:0-2634 GCF_055793945.1 Plantactinospora sp. A48
CCCCCCCCCCCCCCTCCCCCCCTCTTCATCCCTCGACGCCCCCACACCCGCTTCCCCCGCCTCCCCCCCCCCCGCCCGGCTTTCTCCCCCCCCCGGCCCGGTGGGTGGTGCGGGGAATCAGCCGAGGGTCAGCGCGGTGTCATCGACCACGAAGGAGGTCTGCAACGAGCTGTCCTCGGTGCCGCTGAACGAGACGGTCACCGTCTGCCCGGCCAGCGAGGAGACGTCGAAGGTCTTCTGGCTGTAGCCGCTCGCGGCGTTGACGTTGGAGTACGTGGCCAGGGTGGTGGAGCCCGCCTTGACCGTCAGCTTGTCGTACGCCGTGCTGCCGGACTCCGAGGTGTCGATGTGCAGCCAGAAGCTGAGGGTCGCCCGGCATCCGGCGGGAATCGTGACGGACTGGCTCAGCGTGTCGGTGTGCGTGGTGCCGTAGCCGTTCAGCCATGCCTTGTAGCTGCCGCCGTGCGCCGCCTCGGAACTCGAGCTGGTGATCACGCCGGAGCTGGCGGACCAGCCGGTGCTGCCCGACTCGAAGCCGGGGTTGGCCAGCTTCTGGCCTGAGCAGCCACCCGGGCCGCCGGTGGCGGTGGCCGTCGGCGTCGGGCTGGGCGTGCCGCCGGTGCAGGTCGGGTCGCCCGACTGGGCCGGCACGCTGACGGCGTCCCAGGCCGCCTTGACGGTGTTGAACTGGGTGCAGCTGCCCGGGAAGAGGTTCTTGGCCGCGGTCAGCGTCCAGGTGCGGTACTTCAGGTACGACGACGAGCTGGTCTTGAGCAGCATCGCGTTGTACATGATCTTCATGGCGGTCTGGATGCCCAGGCCGGTGATCGTGGTGCCGTTGCAGGTGCTGCTGGTCGGCTGGCCGTTGGTCGGGTTCGTGCCCTCGGCGAGCAGGTAGAACCAGTGGTTGCCCGGGCCGGCGGCCGCGTGCACCTCCTGGTTGGGGATGCTGCTGGAGTAGCAGTTCGCGTCGCCCAGCGCGGACGGGTTGTACATGTTCCGGATCGGCCCGCTGCCGACCAGGTTGATCTTCTCGCCGACGGTGAAGTCGGGAGCGTCGTACGACGACGACTGGTTGGCGTACCACTCGGTGGCCGCGCCGAAGGTGTCCGCGACGAACTCCTGGGTTTTGCCGCCGGAGATGCCGCCCGGGGTGTGGTCGTCGATGCCGTGCCCCATCTCGTGGCCGAGCACGTCCATGGAGCCGATCCACTGGCCGGCGGTGTTCTTGCCGATCTGGACCTGGGAGCCGTCGTAGTAGGCGTTCTGGTCGTTCAGGCCGACCCGGATCGGCCAGGCGCCGCCGCTGCCGTCCATCGCGTTGCGACCGAGCCACTGGGACAGCATCTTGACCTCGGTCTGCGCCGAGTACAGCGCGTCCACGCAGCCGGTTTCCCGGCTGGTGGCGTTGCCGTTGCCCCAGGCGTCGTCCGGGCCGGAGAACGTCGTGTTGTTCGCGGCGTCCTGGCAGCTCAGGTTGGTGACCGTCGGGTCCTTCAGCGAGTACGTGCCGCCCGACTGCGTGGTGCTCAGGGTGAGTGGGTTCGGGCCGTTCCAGGCCGCGGTGCCGGTGCCGGCCACCACGTGCTCCTGGGTGCGCAGCACCTTGCCGGTGGCGGCGTCCACGTCCACGGTGAGCCGGCTGTAGCCGTCCGGGCCGGTGCCCCGGACGGTGGTCTCCCAGGCCAACGTGGGTGCGGAGTCGAGGGTGAAGACCACCAGTCGGGTGCCCTCGACGGCGGTGACCGAGCGGAGCTGCCTGCGGGCGGTGGCCTCGGCCGATCCGGCGGTGAGCCGGGGCACGATGTCCAGTCCGGTGATGGTCTGTTCCTGGGCCACCGAGCTGGCGACCACCTGGCCGCTGGTGTTGGTGGCGATCACGAAGTCGCCGCCGATGACCGCCAGGCCCTTGTAGGTCCGGTCGTAGGGGATGTACTGGGTGCCGCCCGACGAGATCACGGCATGCTGGACGAAGGCGTCGTCGGCACCGGCGTGCAGGAACGACGGTCGGTTGGCGACCAGTGCGGACGCCGCCCCGGCGGCGAGCGACCGGGCCTGGGCGGCGTCCGGGGCGGGAGCCGGTGGCGCGGCCTGGACGGCCATCGCGGTCCCGGCGGCGGCCAGTCCGGCCGCCACCACGCCGCTCAGCGCGGTCCGGCGGAATGAGAGCTTCAAGTGGCGCTCCTGGGTGTCTGTGGTACGCGCTCAGGTAGGAGTCACGGACCATGGGGGAACACAGAGACGGTGGGGTGGTCGTCTCTCCGGAGCTGCCGGCGTGCCCGGTTGTCTGATCGACCAGCCAGCCATTGGCGGCTGTGCATACGCACAATCACATATGCAGATGTCGCGATCAATACGTCCGGGCCAGCAATTTCCGTCGGGCGTGGGGGATCGTCCCAGCCGGTCCGGATATGACGGTCAAGACACCCGCTGGGCGTGGAGAGTTACAGCGTTCGGCCACGGAACGGTGTAACAGGTGAGTGACGGCGGCGCAACATCCGCGTCATGCCGGAAAAGCAACGGGCCCGAAGGGGGGGGGGGGAGAAACCAGGGGGTGCACCACCCCCGGGGCACGAGAGGGAGCGGCCAAAAACCGCGTCGCGAAACGACGGGGGTGTGGGATTACTGCGGCAC
>NZ_JBTIXF010000126.1:0-2412 GCF_055793945.1 Plantactinospora sp. A48
AGGGCGTTGCGGGTGGCGGCGGGTCCGCAGTAGTAGAAGTTCGGTTGGGCCTGGTAGTCGTAGCGGAGTTCCTTGCTGGTGTTGGCTTGGTCGCGGCCGTGGTCGCCGCGGTCGCCGTGGGTGTCGCTGTGGTCGTTGTTGTGGTTCTGGGTGTGTACGGCGGCGGTGTGTGTGGGTGCGGCGTGGGCTTGGGTGGCTAGCGTCATCGGTCCGGCGATGGCGCCGGCGGTGAAGGCGAGGCCGGCGCTGGTGAGGGCGGCCTTGCGCAGGATGGGGGTGCGGATGCTGTTGGGGAGGATGCGGGTGAAGGTGGTCATGGTTGATCGCCTTTCATCCGGGGGTACGCGCCGGCCTGTGGGGGTGGGTCGGCGGTAGGGGATCGGGGGCGCCTGTCACGGCCTGGTCCGCGTGGTGGGCTGCGGGGCCGTGGCGCGGGGCGGCACCAAGCGACACGTAGTGGCGTGATGTGCGGGGATCCGAGGTGTTTCCTGCCCGGTGGGTTGGTGTCCGGGGCTGGGGTGCGGGTACAACGTGTGGGGCCGGGGGATGTTCCCGGTGGGGGGCCCTTGCTGGTGGGCTGGCGCCGTGGCCGGGTACAACGTCTGGGGCCGGAGGATGTTCCCGGTGGGGCGCCTTGCTGGTGGGCTGGCGCCGTGGCCGGGTACAACGTCTGGGGCCGGGGGATGTTCCCGCCGGGAGCGGCTGGTTGGCCGGTCCCGGTGTAACGGCCGACCGTTGGGCGATGTTCCCCGCCTGGGGCGGCTGGTTGGCCGGTCCCGGTGTAACGGCCGGCCGTTGAGCGATGTTCCCGACGGGCCGGGTCTGACTGCCCGCCACCGGCGGACGTCCCGACCGAGGGCTGATCGGCTGGCCGGTCGGGTGTAACGGCCGGCCACCCGGTGATGTTCGCGCCGGGCCTTCGGATTCGGCGTGGTGACCGCCGGGCGCGGGCGCTGCTCCGCCCGTCTGCACATCTCAACGCTGAGGCGGCCGGGCCGATTCCGGATATCCGGACATTTCGCCAAGTCGATCATATCCCTGAATCGGATGAAGAACACCATACCGGACATCAGGCCGAGTCCATGGTGCGCGCGGATCGTGATCGTGGATTCCTGCTGCCCCTCAAGGGGCACCGATAATCCACGATCGCTATGGCCGCATTGGCGGGGCATGGTCCGGTTGTCCACAGGTTGCCGAACTGGGCGGTGACAGCGACCCGGAGCCTGGCCAGACTCGATCGGTATGTCCCTACCCGACCCGATCGCCGGGTTGCGCTCACCGCCCGACCCCGATGGCGAGCCGTTGACGTACCTGCTCTGGATGCAGGACGAGGTGATCAGCCGGCGGCAGGCGCTCCGGTATCTCACTCCGAAGGCACTGCGGCATCGGCTCGCCACCGGTCGGTGGCAGTCCCCCTCGCCAGGGGTGTATCTGGCGCATTCCGGGACGATGACCCAACGGCAGCGCTGGTGGCACGCCGTACTCGCGGCAGGTGCCGGTCGGCGCGCGACCCTGGCCGGCGCCTCGGCGTTGGAGCAACTCGGTCTGCGAGGGTACGGGACATCGGGCATCCATGTCCTGATCCGGGCCCATCGCCGGGACTTCGACCCGCCACCCGGGGTCGTGGTCCATCGCACCCGTGTCCTGCCGCCGGACGACATCCACCGGATGGGCCTGCCACCGTGCACGATGCCGGCCCGGTCGCTGGTGGACGCGGCGCAGTGGGCTCCGAATGACGGCCGAGCCCGGGCCATTGTCGCGGCCGGCTTCCAACAGCGTCTCGTCTCCGCGGCCGACCTGGATGACGTACTGGCACGAATGCCTCGGATCCGCCGGCGCCGGTTGATCCTGGCGGCGGTGGCCGACGCCCGGGACGGCGCCGAGTCCATCGCCGAATCGGATTTCCTGCGGTTGTGCCGGCGCGCCGGACTGCCGGAGCCGAGCCGCCAGGTACGCCGGACGGATGCGACGGGCCGGCGGCGATACCTGGATGTGTACTTCGAGCGGTGGAACGTGCTGGTGGAGATCGACGGTGGACAGCACCGCGAAGTTGGGCGGTGGTGGGCGGACATGCGCCGGCAGAATGATCTGTGGATCTCCGGCCTGCGTGTGCTGCGGTTCCCGTCGTGGGCGGTCCGGGAACGATCGGCCGAGGTGGTCGCCCAGGTCCGGTCCGCCCTGGCCGCCGCCGGATGGTCCGGCTGACCGCGCTTCGACCGGTGGCCCGACTACTTCGGCCCGGGGCGCCGGCTGGTCCGCCGCGATCACTTCCGGCTGGCGCCGGCCGACCGTTTCCGGCTGCATCCGGCCGGTCCGCCGCGATCGCTTCCGGCTGGCGTGATCGTGGGTCTCTCTTTCTTCCCCCAGGGGAACCGAAAAACCCAACTCCCCCAAAAAGACGATCCCGTCGTC
>NZ_JBTIXF010000127.1:0-2309 GCF_055793945.1 Plantactinospora sp. A48
TTTCGTCTGGGACGGGGGGGGGTGGCTTTTTTTTGGGAGAAAGGTGGGGGGGGGGAGGGGGGTGGGGGATCCGGTGCCCCTCCCCTCGCCGCCACCTGTCTTGCGAGCTGTTCAGTCCTCGTCGTCGTCCTCGGCAGTAGTCCGAAGCGACGGAACCTCCATCAGGTAGCGCAGCGCGCCGTTGATGTCGGTGTCTCGGCTGTCGGCGGTGCGCTTCAGCACGTCGTACACGTCGTCAGCGACCTCGATCGTGCGGAGGCCGGGCGTTCTGTCGGTCATGCATGGTCCCTTCTAGCAGCGTTCGGCGTGGTGCCCGTTCGGACAGCCGTACCTATCCACGCTGACCTCGACGGTGTGATCAAGACCGCCGCTGGCGCCAGAACAGGGTTACGACTGACGGTTCTGTTCGAGGGTGGGGCGCCGCCGTTCGCGTTTTGGTGTGTGTCACTGCGGGGTGTCGCCTCGAATGGTGGCGTCGGCGGGGCGGAGCAGGGCGGCGGCGAGGCCGGGAGCGTTCGAGTCGTTCGCCGGCGCGGTGCTGGTCTGCGTCGATGACCTCGAAGACCACTGCCTGTGTATCTCTGACGATGATCCGCAGGCGCGCGAGTGGCTGTCACGCCTACACACCGGGATCGTCACGGCACTCAACGCCCGCTGCGGGTTGATCGCCAAGGACGGCCTCCCGTTCGGTTGATCATCTGTCCTGGCTACTCGGTGCCCTGAGCCACGTCCATAGCATCCGCCCCTATGTCGGATAACCGCCATCAGGGGTGATACATGCGATTTCCGCATATACGCTGATTCTTATCGCTTACCGAGGAGGCGCCATGCGGCGCAACCGAACTGCCACACTGACCACGCTCATCATCCTGGCCACGGTTGGCGTGGTCGCCACGGCGCCGCCCGCCCAGGCCGGCGGCCCCGACCAGCCGATCTACGCGGACCTGAACGCCGACGGCCGCACCGACAAGATCACATTAAGCTCGGCGGCGCTCATCCAGTGCGCGACGATCGTCGAATGGGGTGCCCCCGGCGGCGGCCTCAGACCACCGCTGGTGTATCTCTACCCAGTCCCCGGCCTCGACGGCGCCAGCCAATGCCCCAACCTCGGCGTCGCGATGGACCTGGGCTGGGACGGCTCCGTCCAACTTGTGATCGGGTTCTCCAACGGACGCCCGCCCGGGGTTGACTACGACCTGATCGCGCTCACGAACTTCCTCCCCACGGCCACGCTGACCTCCGGACTGTCCTACCCCGGCTACATGGGACTTCAAGACTTCAACGGCGATCACCACCCGGACCTCTACCTGACCGGCGATGAGGGCAACGGCTTCGTCACCCTGATCAACACCCCCGCCGGCACCCTGGTCCCCGGCCCGATGAAGTGGTGCGCTGGCATACCCCAACTAGTCTTCCGCGACTTCAACCACAACGGCGCGATGGACGTCACCATCGCCTACAGCTACGAATGCGTCAACAACGACAACGGCGTCGTGGTCATCCTCGACAACGGCCACGTGCAGTACCTGCAAAGGGACCCAAACGCCAACACCGACTGGCGCACCTACCTCATCGACGCCAACGACGACGCCAGCATCGACATCCAGACCATCAACCTGGACGCTGGCGGTCAACTGAACACCTTCATCAACGATGGACAAGGCAACTTCACCCTCGCCCCAGTCGCCAACAACGACCAGGCCACCATCCACAACAACCGCCGCACCGCCATCCCCGTACTGGCCAACGACATCGCCAGCCTCACCGCGAAACTCACCATCATCACCCCACCCCGCTACGGCCGCGTCCAACTCACCTCCAGCCGCACCGTGATCTATACCCCCAACCACACACACGGCCCCACAGACCGATTCGTCTACCGCCTCACCCAAGACGGTCTCGGCGACAACGCCGCCGTCTCTATCCGCTTCACCACCTAAACCCCACCACCAGCGACCCCGCTCCACCGAACGACCCACCGAGGTCCGCATCGTCGCTGACGAGCGAACCCCAGCCACTACGACGGCTGATCAACGGCCTCGACGGACCCAACGCAAGATCATCGTGTTGACCGTCGCCGAAATCCGCCGGCTCCTCAACGCCTTCGTCCTGACCAAACCGTTGCCACCAGAGCACATTCTGCACCGGTCGATCTGGCGTCAAACCATCCCAAGCCCGAGAGCCCACCAATCCCGCTACAGAGGTTGAAAGGCTGACGTCCGTCGGCGTGTCTGCGTGATCTGGGTCGATGTGGGCGGTAGGCCGGAGGTATGAGGTATCCGGCTGGTGGTGGCATGAACGCGGCAGCC
>NZ_JBTIXF010000128.1:0-2163 GCF_055793945.1 Plantactinospora sp. A48
CTGTCGGCGGCGCGTGAAAACTGACCCCCAGGTGGCGGTTGAACCTGGACCCCCCTTCCATGATCGGGAGGGTGTTGAGCGTGGAGGACTGGGCGGAGATCCGTCGGCTTCATCGGGCGGAAGGGATGCCGATCAAGGCGATCGTCCGCAAGCTTGGGGTCGGGCGGAACACGGTGCGGCGGGCTTTGGCGGCGGATGCGCCGCCGGCGTACTCGCGGCCGGCGAAGCCGTCGATCGTGGATGCGGTCGAGCCGCAGATCAGGGCGTTGCTGGCCGAGTGGCCGTCGATACCGACGACGGTGATCGCGGAGCGGGTCGGCTGGCAGCGGTCAATGACGGTGTTCAAAGACCGGGTCCGGCAGTTGCGGCCGTTGTTCGTGCCGCCGGATCCGGCGCAGCGCACGGAGTATCTGCCGGGCGAGCTCGCGCAGTGTGATTTATGGTTCCCGCCGGCCGACGTGCCGTTGGGGTTCGGTCAAGTGGGCCGGCCGCCGGTGCTGGTGATGGTCTGCGGCTACTCGCGGTGGCTGTCGGCGACGATGATCCCGACCCGGCAGGCCCCGGATCTGCTTGATGGGCACTGGACGCTGCTGTCCCGTCTCGGGGCAGCGCCGAAGGCGCTGGTCTGGGACAACGAGTCCGCCGTCGGGCAGTGGCGGGCTGGGAAGCCGCAGCTGACCGAGACGATGAACGCCTTCCGCGGCAGCCTCGGCATCCGGGTGATTCAGTGTCGCCCGGCGGATCCGGAATCGAAGGGCCTGGTCGAGCGGGCCAACGGCTATCTGGAGACGTCGTTTCTGCCTGGCCGCCGGTTCGCCTCGCCGGGCGATTTCAACGGTCAGCTCGAGCAGTGGCTGGTCCTGGCGAACAACCGGATGCACCGCCGGTTGCAGGCCCGTCCCGCCGATCGGGTCGACGCGGACCGCTCCGCCATGATTGCGTTGCCGCCGGTCGCCCCGGTGGTTGGCTGGCGGCTGTCGACCCGCCTTGCCCGCGATCATTACGTCCGTGTCGATGCCAACGACTACTCGGTGCACCCCTCGGCGATCGGCCGCCGCGTCGACATCCATGCCGACACCGGCCGGGTCGAGGTCACCTGCGACGGCCGCAGCGTCGCCGTTCACACGCGTTGCTGGGCGGCGCATCAAAGCATCACCGATCCGCTGCACCGCGACGCGGCCACGTTGTTGCGGGCGGCGCACCGCTTGGCCAAGACCACCCCGATCCGCACCGAGGTCGAGCACCGCGACCTGACCGACTACGACCGCATGTTCGGTCTCGATAGCGAGGTGGCCTGATGCCGGCAAAATCCACCACCAGCCGCAACGTGACGGCAGAGATCGCGTTCCTGACCCGGGCGTTGAAGGCCCCGTCGCTGGCGAACTCGGTCGAACGTCTCGCCGAGCGAGCCCGAGCCGAGTCCTGGACGCACGAGGAGTTCCTGGCCGCCTGCCTGCAACGCGAAGTCGCCGCCCGCGAATCACACGGCGGTGAAGGCCGCGTCCGAGCCGCCCGCTTCCCGGCCCGCAAAAGCCTGGAGGAGTTCGACTACGACCACCAACGCTCTTTGAAACGCGACCAGATCGCGCATCTGGGCACTCTCGACTTCGTCACCGGCAAGGAGAACGTGGTGTTCCTCGGCCCGCCCGGGACCGGGAAAACGCACCTCTCGATCGGCCTGGGCATCCGAGCCTGTCAGGCCGGGCACCGGGTCGCGTTCGCGACCGCCGCGCAGTGGGTGGCCCGCCTCGCAGACGCCCACAACGCCGGCACCCTGCAAGCCGAGCTGGTGAAACTCGGCCGGATCCCGCTGCTGATCATCGACGAGGTCGGCTACATCCCCTTCGAAGCCGAAGCGGCGAACCTGTTCTTCCAACTCGTCTCATCCCGCTACGAACGCGCTTCGCTGATCGTCACATCCAACAAACCTTTCGGGCGTTGGGGTGAAGTCTTCGGCGACGACGTCGTCGCCGCAGCCATGATCGACCGGCTCGTCCACCACGCCGACGTGATCTCGATGAAGGGCGACAGCTACCGACTCAAAGACCGAGACCTCGGCCGCGTCCCCGCGGCCACCAAAACCAACGACTAGCAGATCAACCAACACGAGGGGGGTCCGTTTTCAACCGACCCAGAGGGGTCCAGATTCGGCCGCCGTTGACA
>NZ_JBTIXF010000129.1:0-2094 GCF_055793945.1 Plantactinospora sp. A48
GAAGCCGACGGATCTCCGCCCAGTCCTCCACGCTCAACACCCTCCCGATCATGGAAGGGGGGTCCAGGTTCAACCGCCACCTGGGGGTCAGTTTTCACGCGCCGCCGACAGTGCTCCCCGCGCACGCGGGGGTGATCCGATCCATCACCTACCTCCGGTTCCGGAACCGGGGTGCTCCCCGCGCACGCGGGGGTGATCCCCCCACGACGGTCAAGGTATGGGCGGCCAGCAACTGCTCCCCGCGCACGCCGGGGTGATCCAAGCCGGCCCGAGGTGAACGCACCCGCCGCAGGCTGCTCCCCGCGCACGCGGGGGTGATCCGTCGCCCGCAACCGACTCCACCTCGCAGTCGGGCTGCTCCCCGCGCACGCCGGGGTGATCCAAGCCGGCCCGAGGTGAACGCACCCGCCGCAGGCTGCTCCCCGCGCACGCGGGAGTGTCCCCTGCGGACCGGCCACCGGTTCGGCGTCTGGATCTGCTCCCCGCGCACGCGGGGGTGATCCACCGCACGAGCGGGGCGACCTGCTCATGGAGGACTGCTCCCCGCGCACGCGGGGGTGATCCCTCCATCGGGACCGGGCCGACCGGCACCACCTCCTGCTCCCCGCGTACGCGGGGGTGATCCGAATACCGCGAGTGCCACCGAATGCGCGTGGACCTGCTCCCCGCGTACGCGGGGGTGATCCTAAATTCCAGGAAGGGTTGACATGGGGTGGGTCGGGGTGGGCCGTACGGTGGCTGTGCGTTCGAGTGTGGGCCGTGTTGCCCGCTGCCTGCTCGGGTTCGGGTCGGCCCGGCGTAGGCCGGCGGTCTGGACGTAGATCTCCCGGCGTTCGACCGCCTCGCCTTGCTCGTTGAGCGAGTATCCCGTCAGCCATACCCAGCCCTCGTAGGTGGGCCGGTCATCGACCAGGGTCACCCGGAATCGTAGGGCGCGGTCGCCGTCGAACTGCACCGATGCCTCCCGGCCAATGGTCAGGACGTCACCTGGGCGGGGGATCACCGTTCGTCTCCGCACTCCCGGGTTCGGGCGTCCGGGGGTGGAGTGCGTGGGATACCCATCCGCTCCAATGCCCGCAGGGTCCGTTGGGTGGGCTCGGGTGGTGCGGGTGGTGGCGGGTCCTGTCGTCGTGGCCGCATCGTCGCGCTCCCCTCGATAGGGGACGCGGTCGGTGCCACGGGGGAAGCAACCGGCCGCGCCCACCACCGAGGATCAACCGAGCGCGGCCAGCACCGGCAGGCGCCGCGCGTCCTCTACCTGGTGGCGGACAACTCCAGGTCGCGGACAGCGGCCGTCACACGAGCCGACAGACGGGTGGACTGCGTCGCCTCGGCGATAGTCCGAGCCTGGTCAAGCGCCTGCCGGGCACCGGCTCGGTCGCCGGCTAGCCCGTGTGCGATGCCCAGATCGATCAGGTGGGCGCCGTGCCAGTCGGCGCCTCCCGGTTCACCGCGAATGCCAGCGGTCAGCAGTTCGACCGCACGCTCGGCGTACCTGCGGTCGCGGACGCCCAGGCGGCGGTACACGATGCCCTGCTGGATCAGAAAGAACTGCGGCGAGTACCAGTAGCCCCACGGTGGCAGGTACCCGCGCTCGGCCTGCTCGTCGGCCAGGTCGGCGGCCTCGGCCAGCCGCGACAGCACTTCGGGGGCCGCTGCGCCGGTCATCGCGAGACCGCGCGCTTCCTGGCCCGCGGTGTACGCGCGCAGCCCGGCGTACACCGCGGGGTCACGGCGGGCGGCCCGGGATAGCCCCAGCATGTCCCCTAGTCTGCCCTCGTGCTCGGCGAGGTATCCGCCGAAGCTGAGGATCGTCGCTATCAGGTCCGTGTCGGCGGACTCGGTGGCCCACTGCAACCCGCGGTCGAGCCAGCGTCGGGCGGCCCGCCAGTCCCCGGTGGCGATGCCCAACCAGCCACCGAACTGCGCCCACTGGGCGGCCAAGCTGACCAGTTGTGGCCGTACCGGGTCGGTGGCGTGGCGGGTTGCGTCCAGGGAAGTGGTGTACGACTTGCCCGTGATGGGCGTGTTGCGTAGATGAGAGACGGCCACCGCGCGATCCTTCGAGACGGCTAAGTCCGAGTGAAGGAGAGT
>NZ_JBTIXF010000130.1:0-2019 GCF_055793945.1 Plantactinospora sp. A48
ACGTACGTCAACCTGCCCACCCGCAGCCAGGACGGCTCCGGACTGCACATCACCATGCCCTCGTCCGGTGCCCCGTTCAGCGCCCTCGCGTACGTGGTCAAGCTGACCTTCCCCGGCCAGATCCCCACCCCCGGCTCCGGACCCACCCCCACCGGATACGTCCGGATCGCCAACGCGGGCACCGGCCTGGCGCTGGACAGTGGTGGAAACGTCGCCTCCGGCTCGAACCTCAAGCAGTGGAGCTGGGACGGCAGCAACAACCTGCAGTGGCAGCTCGTCGACGCCGGCGGCGGCTACTACCGGATCGTCAACCGCACCAACGGCATGGTCGCCGACAGCTGGGGCAACACCGCCAACGGCGCCCCGGCCCGGCAGTCGGCCTGGAATGGCAGCAACAACCAGCAGTGGCGCCTCAACAGCGTCGGCAACGGCCGCTACCAGATCATCAACCGGGGCACCGGCACCGCGCTGGACGGCATGGGCACCGCCAGCGGCTCCACCTGCGGCATGTGGGCGCCCAACACCAGCGCCAACAACCAGTGGACCATCACGGCGGTCTGACCGAACCGCTGAGCCGTCAAAGGCTGAGCCGTCAAGGCTGAGCCCTGTTAAGAAGGGCCCCTTGCTATACCGGATGCGATAACAAGGGGCCCTTCCTTTCAGTTGGGGTTACCAGCGGTGGTGGACCTGGGGGCGGATCCGCCGGTCGTACAGGTCCTCGACGGCCGTCAGGGTCTGCTCCGGCAGGGCCGGCAGCTGGGCCGCCGCCGCGTTGGCCACCGCCTGGGCCACCGTGCTGGCCCCGGGGATCACGGTGGTCACGCCCGGTTGCTGGATCACCCACCGCAGCGCGGCCTGGGCCGGGGAGACGCCGTCCGGCACCAGCTCGGCGAACTCCGCCGCCGCGGCCAGGCCGGTCTGGTAGTCCACCCCGGAGAACGTCTCGCCGACGTCGAACGACTCGCCGTGCCGGTTGTAGTTGCGGTGGTCGTTGGCCGCGAACGTGGTGTCCGGCCGGAACTTGCCGGTGAGCAGCCCGGAGGCGAGCGGCACGCGGGCGATGATGCCCACCCCGGCCGCCCGTGCGGCGGGCAGCACCCGCTCCAGCGGCTTGCGCCGGAAGGCGTTGAGGATGATCTGCACGCTGGCCAGGTTCGGCCGGGCGATCGCGGTGAGCGCCTCGTCGCAGGTCTCCACGCTCACCCCGTACGCGGCGACGCGCTTCTCGGCGACCAGCGTGTCCAGGGCGTCGTAGACCGCCTCGGTGCCGAACACCGGAGTGGGTGGGCAGTGCAACTGCACGAGATCGAGGGTGTCCACGCCCAGGTTCTCCCGGGACCGGTCGGTCCAGGCGCGGAAGTTGTCCAGCGTGAAATGTTCGGGACGCTGCTCGACGCGCCGCCCCATCTTGGTGGCCACCAGCACCCCGGAACCGGGGTGGGCGGCGAGGAACCGACCGATGAGTTGCTCGCTGCGGCCGTCGCCGTACACGTCGGCGGTGTCCAGCAGCGTCACGCCGTCCCGCACCGCGGCGTCGATGATCGCCAGCGCCTCGTCCGGATCGACGTCGCCCCAGTCGGCGCCCAACTGCCAGGTGCCCAGTCCGACGACAGATACCGCACGGCCGGTCCGGCCCAGTGTCCGTTGCTCCACGGGCGGAGGCTACCCAATCGGGACCGGCGGCGTCACCATCCGGTCCCGGCGGGGCTACACCCGGCGGCGCACCCACCCGATCAGGGCGGTCACCACGAACAGGACGGCCCCGATCACGAACAACCAGAACAGACCCTTGATCACGAGCCCGACCACCACCAGGACCAGCCATGCCGCCAGCAGGACACCGATCAATACGATCATGACCGTGGCGTACCCGGGCTTGACCTGCGCAAACTCGCCGATCCGGCGAGTCCCGGGGGGGGGGGGGGGGGGGGGGGGGGGGGGGGGGGGGGGGGGGGGGGGGGGGGGGGGGGGGGGGGGGGGGGGGTGGGGGGGGGGGGGGGGGGGGGGGGGTGAGGGGGA
>NZ_JBTIXF010000131.1:0-1810 GCF_055793945.1 Plantactinospora sp. A48
TCCTCGGTTTCTCGCGCCGGCTGTTGGCATACACGCCCGTCCCCTTTCACGCTCCCGCTTCCCCCCCCACCCCCTCCCTCCCCCCCCCCCCCCCCCCCCCCCCCCCCCCCCCACGACGGGCGGCTGAATTTCCGCAGTCGAACAAACCCGATGCGTTCCGGCAAACCCGTTTCGACGCACGGGTTGCCGTTTGCCCCGGACGCCCGATCCATATCCGCTGTGACCAGCGCCTTTCGCCTTCCGAGGCGGAAACCAGGACCTTGCGCCGATGCCGGAAGTAGGGCTTTGCGTCGATGTCGAATTCAATTAGTGTGATCCACGCAGCGACCAATGTGGAGGGTCTCGTGCTCGAACGGCTGGGAGTGTCGGCGACAGCCGAAGCCGTCTACTGGGCCATGCTGGATCACCCGAACTGGGACATCGACGAACTCGTCGCCGGCCTCGACATCACCGAGACGGCCGTACACGACGCGCTGTCCGCCCTGGCCGACCGGGCACTCATCCTGCCCTCCCGCAGCCGCCCCGGATTCCTGCACGCGGTCAGCCCGCAGATCGGCCTGATCACGCTGCTGGACCAGGCCGAGCAACGGATGCTCGCCCAGCAGGCGGAGATCCGGGCGACCCGGGCCACGATCCTGGCCCGCGTCGCCAGCCGGGACACCCGGCACGAGCGCGAGGAGGTGGTCCGGCTGGAGGGCATCGACATGGTCCGGGACCGCCTGGCCGAGCACGTCAACACGGCTTCGGAGAGCTTCATGACGCTGACCGCCAAGGCGATGCCGGCGGCGGCCATCGAGACCGGCACGACGCTGAGCCGGGCCGCCCTGTCCCGGGGTCTCACGATCCGGCACATCTACCAGGAGAGCGTGCTGCGCGACGCCGCCTCCCGCGCCTACGCCGAATCGATGGCCGGGTACGGGGAGGAGAGCCGGGTGGTGCCGGAGGCGCCCATCCGGATGACCCTCGTCGACCAGCGGTTCGCGCTCCTGCCGATCGAGCCGAGTTCCGGGCGTGGGGCCCTGGAGATCCGCGGCAGGGGCATGGTCGCCGCGCTGTGCCTGCTGTTCGACCTGATGTGGGAGAGCGGTCGGCCGCTCGCCACCTGCCCGGCGGGCGACGGCGACGAGTTGGGCAGCCAGGCGACCGCGGTGCTCCGGCTGCTCCGCCGGGGACGCACCGACGAGGCCATCGGCCGGCAACTGGGCCTCTCCGAGCGCACGGTCCGCCGTACCGTGTCCGAACTGATGAAACGGCTCGACGCGGAGAGCCGCTTCCAGGCCGGCGCGGAGGCCGCGCTCCGCGGCTGGGTCTGACCGCGCCCGACCCGCCGCCGCACCGGTTCCGCGCCGGCCGGTTCAGTTCCCGGACCCGGGTGTCGGCTCAGCTCCCGGAACGGGCGGTCCCGACGACGTCGATCCGACCCCACCGGCCCGGCACGTCGAGCAGTTCGATCCGGCCGAACCGGGCGGGCAACGCGGGCGCCGAGGTGAGGTCGTCCCCGTACGGCTCCAAGCCGAGGATCGCGCGCAGCAGCAGCAGCGGGGCGGCGGTGGACCATGCCTGCGGGCTGTTGGCCGCTGGGTACCGGATCGGGCTCTTCGTCTGACCGCGGTCGAACCCGCCGAACGCCTCGGGAAGCTGGCCGTCGAAGAACGCGGCCGCCTCGAACATGCTCTCCGCGATGATCCCCGCCTCGTGCGTGTAGCCGTAGCGGCGTAGGCCCCAGGCGATGATGGAGTTGTCGAAGGGCCAGACGGTGCCGACGTGGTAGCCGAGGGGGTTGTAGCGGCCTTCGCCTTTGGCGAGGGTG
>NZ_JBTIXF010000133.1:0-1430 GCF_055793945.1 Plantactinospora sp. A48
TGGTGTACTTCCGAAGTTTTGGGAACCAAAACAAAAACGAAGCGAACACCACCACACACACCCGGGTGACCCCCCCCCCCCAAACCCCCGGAACCCGGCAAACCCCGACCGGCGGCTCCCCCTTGAACGAGCGTTCGGGGTAGGTTTCACAGAACTCTTATTCTCTGGCTCGGAGGCCGTGCCAGAACCTGCATGGAGGTCAGCGCGATGAGCGGTGGTGAGAAGCTCGACTTCGAGATTCATCCGAATCAGGCCCCGGTAACCGCCGCCGAGCGCGCCGCGTTGCTGGCCAACCCCGGATTCGGCCGAGTCTTCACCGACCACATGGTCACGATCCGTTATGCCGAGGGAAAGGGCTGGTACGACGCCCGCGTCGAGGCCCGGGCGCCGATCCCGATGGATCCGGCGGCGGCCGTACTGCACTACGCCCAGGAGATTTTCGAGGGGCTGAAGGCGTACCACGCGGTCGACGGCGGGGTGACGATGTTCCGTCCCGACGCCAACGCCGCCCGGTTCGTCGAGTCGGCGGGCCGGATGGCGATGCCGGCGCTGCCCCCGGAGGTCTTCGTCGATTCGCTCCGGCGCCTGGTCGAGATCGACCGGGACTGGATCCCGACGGGCGAGGGTGGCAGCCTCTACCTGCGTCCGTTCATGTTCGCCAGCGAGGTCTTCCTCGGGGTCCGGCCGGCGAACGAATACCTGTACGTGGTGATCGCCTCGCCCGTCGGGGCGTACTTCACCCGGGGGGTGCAGCCGCTGACCGTGTGGGTGTCGCCGACGTACACCCGGGCCGCGCCCGGTGGCACCGGCGCCGCGAAGTGCGGGGGGAACTACGCCACGTCGTTGATCGCGAAGGCCGAGGCGGCCGCGCAGGGCTGTGACGACGTCGTGTTCCTGGACGCGGTCGAGCGCCGGACGGTCGACGAGATGAGCGGCATGAACGTGTTCTTCGTCTTCGACGACGGCAGCCTCGCCACGCCGCCGCTGTCCGGCACGATTCTGCCCGGCATCACCCGGGAGTCCATCCGGATGATCGCCGAGCGGGCCGGCCGGACGGTGACCGAGCGCCCGGTCAGCTTCGACGAGTGGCGGGAGGGTGCCGCGAGCGGAAGGATCCGCGAGGCGTTCGCCTGCGGTACGGCGGCGGTGATCACGCCGATCGGCACGGTCCGGCACCCGGACGGCGAGTTCACCGTGGGTGACGGTGGCTCGGGCGAGGTCACCCTCGCCCTGCGGCAGGAACTCATCGACATCCAGCGCTGCAAGGTCGAGGACCCGTTCGGCTGGGTGCAGCGGATCCTCTGAGTCGACGCGGGGGGCGGATCTAAAACAAGGAAAAACTCCCCCGCTCACACCCTCCCACCCATCACGCTGTCAACGCGCCTCGTTTCCTGACCAAGCGACGACCGTACTCCCTCCTCTCTGCTTTC
>NZ_JBTIXF010000134.1:0-1419 GCF_055793945.1 Plantactinospora sp. A48
GGTCGCGTCCGCGCGAGTGGTGTAAGAGACGGCCATCGCGGGATCCGGTTTGATGTTAGGCGGCGATCGGGTTCGGGTCGGCCTGCTGGGTGTCGTGTTGGTCGGTGTCGATGGTGATCAGGCGGGCTTTGGTCAGGAGTTCCAGGCCCATGTAGCGGCGTCCTTCGGTCCACTCGTCGGTTTGTTCAGCCAGGACCGCGCCGACGAGGCGGATGATCGCCGCCCGGTTGGGGAAGATGCCGACGACGTCGGTGCGGCGGCGGATCTCCTTGTTCAGCCTCTCCTGCGGGTTGTTCGACCAGATCTGACGCCAGATCTCGCGGGGGAAGCCGGTGAACGCCAGCAGGTCGTCGCGGGCGGTATCGAGATGTTCAGCGGCGGCGGGAAACTTCGCTTCGATCGTGGCCACGACCCGCCCGTACTGGGCGTGCACGGCGTCGGCGTCGGGCTGGTCGAAGATCGTTCGCACCAGCGTCGCTATCCATGGCTGCGCCGACTTCGGCACCTTCGTCAGCAGATTCCGCAGGTAATGGGTGCGGCATCGCTGCCACGACGCCCCGGGCAGAGCCGCCCCGATGGCCTGCACGAGGCCGGCGTGGGCATCGGAGATGACCAGACGGACACCGGCCAGGCCGCGGGCGGTCAACGACCGCAGGAACGCCAACCAGCCGGCGCCGTCCTCATCCGCGGCCACGTCCACGCCCAACACTTCGCGTTGCCCGTCGGCGTTGACCCCGACCGCGACCAGGGCGTGGACGTTGACGGTGCGGCCGTGCTCGCGGACCTTCATCGTCAACGCGTCCATCCACACGAACGTGTAATGGCCCGAGTCGAGGGGCCGGTTGCGGAACGCCTCGACCTGCGCGTCAAGGTGAGCGGCCATCTCCGAGACCTGCGACTTCGACAACTGCCGGATCCCGAGCTGCTCGACCAGCTTCTCCACCCTCCGCGTTGACACCCCGAGCAGGTAGGAGGTGGCCACGACCGATACCAAGGCCTGCTCGGCTCGCCGCCGGTGCGTCAACAACCAGTCCGGAAAGTAGGAGCCCTGCCGCAGCTTCGGGATCGCCAGATCGATCGTCCCGGCCCGCGTGTCCCACTGCCGAACACGGTATCCATTACGCGAGTTCACCCGCTCATCGCTGCGCTGCCCATACCCCGCGCCGCAGACCGCGTCCGCCTCAGCGGACATCACCGCCTGCGCGAACGTCTTGATCATCGCCTGCAACACATCAGGCGACGCACCCGCGATCTGCTCGCACAGCAGCTCAACAGGGTTCACACTCTCAGATGCGGCCATCGCGCATCACTCTCCTTCACTCGGACTTAGCCGTCTCGAAGGATCGCGCGGTGGCCGTCTCTCATCTACGCAACACGCCCATCACGGGCAAGTCGTACACCACTTCCCTGGACGCAACC
>NZ_JBTIXF010000135.1:0-1371 GCF_055793945.1 Plantactinospora sp. A48
GGGACTGTACAAATAACGGCTGATCGACCGATCAAGGGAGAGACGCCAGATGATGACCGAGACCATCGTGGAACAGCCGGCCGTGGAGCCGTCGGGTGTGGTCACGGATGAGCAGTTGATCGCGATGCTGGTCGATCGGGCTCGTGGTGACGGGTTGAAGCTGACCGGTGAGGGTGGGCTGCTGCAGCAGCTCACGAAGCGGGTCCTCGAATCGGCGCTGGACGGTGAGATCACCGATCACGTCGGCTACGACAAGCACGATCCGGCGGGTCGGGGCAGTGGGAACACCCGTAACGGCAGCCGGACCAAGACGGTGCTCACCGACGTCGGGCCGGTCGAGGTCCGAGTCCCCCGCGACGCGGCGGGCACGTTCGAGCCGCAGATCGTGCGCAAACGGCAGCGGCGCCTGACCGGCGTCGACGACATGGTCCTGTCGCTGTCGGCCAAGGGCCTGACCCACGGCGAGATCGCCGCTCACCTGGCCGAGGTCTACGGCGCGCAGGTGTCCAAGCAGACCATCTCCACCATCACCGACAAGGTCATGGACGGCATGGCCGAGTGGCAGAACCGGCCCCTGGACAGGGTGTATCCGGTCGTGTTCATCGACGCCATCAACGTCAAGATCCGTGATGGGCAGGTCGCGAACCGGCCGATCTACCTGGCCATGGCGGTCACCGTCGATGGACACCGGGACATCCTCGGCATCTGGGCCGGTGACGGCGGTGAGGGTGCCAAGCACTGGCTGCATGTGCTCACCGAGTTGAAGAACCGCGGTGTCCAGGACGTGTTGATGCTGGTCTGTGACGGGCTCAAGGGCCTGCCCGAGGCTGTGGAGGCGGTGTGGCCCCGCACGATCGTCCAGACGTGCGTGGTGCACCTGCTGCGCAACTCGTTCCGCTACGCCGGCCGCCAGGACTGGGACAAGATCGCCAAAGCGCTGCGGCCGGTCTACACCGCACCCACCGAGGACGCCGCGACCGAACGCTTCCTGGAGTTCGCCGAGACCTGGGGCCGTAAGTATCCGGCGATCGTCAGGCTGTGGGAGAACGCCTGGGCCGAATTCGTGCCGTTCCTGGCCTTCGACGTCGAGATCCGCAAGGTCATCTGCTCCACCAACGCGATCGAGTCGGTCAACGCCCGTATCCGCAAGGCCGTCCGCGCCCGCGGCCACTTCCCAAACGAGCAAGCCGCCTTGAAGTGCGTCTACATGGCGTTGATGAGCCTCGACCCAACCGGCGCCGGCCGCCGGCGCTGGACCATGCGCTGGAAGGCACCCCTGAACGCCTTCCAGATCGCCTTCGAAGGCCGGCTCACCCCAGCCAACCACTGACCACCTCAACAACCATGATCAGCCGTTAACTTGACAGGCCC
>NZ_JBTIXF010000136.1:0-1304 GCF_055793945.1 Plantactinospora sp. A48
GGTGCTCGGGGCAAACCTGCTCGTCAACTGGCACCGGGGATGGTTCGATCAAGCAGATAGGGCTGTCGAGACGCCCCGGCCCGCCGCGACACACGACCCCGACTTCGCGACCTACCTCGGTGCTCAGCTCGAATACTGGCGGCTGCTCTTCGAACGGGTGGGTCCGCCCCTCGGCCCCGATCCGGCGGAGGCGTTCCAAACACTCGCCGGGCATTCCTGGATCGGTGGCTGGGCCAGCTTCTTCTCCGGCGTCACCCTGGAGAACCTGCACGAGGACCCGACCACCGCCGCCGACTGGTACGTCCGCGCCCTGGAACGCGCGCGGGCCGATGGCGACCGCCTACTGGAGTCGTACGCCGTACGGCACCAGGGCGCCCAGGCGATGGACGCCGGCGACCGCGATACCGGGTTGGCACTGTTGCGGCGATCGCTGGACCTGCGCGCGGAACTCGGGGCCCGGCCGCAGACCGCGGCGGCACAGGCCGCGCTGGCCCAGTTCCTCGGCGACGACCCCGAGGCCAGCGAGCTGCGAACCGCCTCCGAGAAGACCGCCCTCGAACTGGACCTGACCTGGTTGAAGCCCGACCCGGACACCGCCTGACACCCCGGTGGTGATCTGACCGGACTCCACGCTGGCAGGACTCCCACGCTTCGTGGATGACCGGACACAACGATCATCGCCTCAACTCGCCACTTCAGGTCGAATGTCCGGTATGCAACCATCCATCCTCAGCGTCGTCAACGATCGTGGATGATTGGTGCCCCCAGAGGGGCAGCAGGAATCCACGATCACTCGGTCACCGCCAGGAACCGAGCCAGCTGTCCGCTATCCACCCGCGCATCCCAAGCGCTCCCAGCCGAAACCGTGATCGACACGGCGATATGTCCGGATCTGCGGAATCGGTGGTTGGCCCACACGGTTATACCGGCGTACGACCACAGCACCACGAGCGCAGGGCAGGACTCTTCCCAGCCGCCCGTCGGGAACATCGCTCAACGGCCGGCCGTTACACCGGGACCGGCCAACCAGCCGCCCCAGGCGGGAACATCCTCCGGCCCCGAACGTTGTACCCGGCCACGGCGCCAGCCCACCAGCAAGGCGCCCCACCACCGGGAACATCCCCCGGCCCCAGACGTTGTACTCGGTCCCGCAGCCCACCACGCGGACCAGCCCGTGACAGGCGCCCCCCGACCCCCTACCGCCGACCCACCCCCACAGGCCGGCGCGTACCCCCGGATGAAAGGCGATCAACCATGACCACCTTCACCCGCATCCTCCCCAACAGCATCCGCACCCCCATCCT
>NZ_JBTIXF010000137.1:0-1254 GCF_055793945.1 Plantactinospora sp. A48
GATCGGGTTGCTGTAGGTCGACGACGGCGGCCACGGTCCATCCGTCGGCGGCGCGGACGTCGGAGGCTCGGACGTCGGCGGCGCACTCGTCGGCGGAGCGGACGTCGGCGGAGCAGACGTCGGCGGCGTCGAGGTCGGCGGCGCCGACGTGGGCGTGACGGGACCGTTGCAGACCGTGCCGTTGAGGGCGAAGTCGGTGGGCACCGGGTTTCCGCTGGTCCACGAGCCGTTGAAACCGAACGACTGGGTGCCGCCGGTTCCGATGCCGCCGTTGTAGCTGACGTTCTTCGCGGTCACCTGGGCACCGCTCTGGGTGACTGTCGCGTTCCACGCCTGGGTGATGGTCTGCCCGGCGCCGTAGGACCAGGTGAGGGTCCAGCTGCTGATCGGGTCACCGAGGTTGGTGATGTCCACGTTCGCGCCGAAGCCGCCCTGCCACGAACTGGTGACCGTGTATGACACACGGCATCCGGTCGCGGCCTGGGCGGACGTGGCGAACGCGGCTCCGGCGGCGCTGAGCGCGACGGCCAGCGTGCCTGCCAGCCATAGTCGTCGGGTGCGTTGCACGGTTCCTCCAAACAACGTGCGGGTTGACGACGGACCACCGCCTCCGATGGGTGGTGACCGTTGGGGGCGAGCCGGCCGCGTCCGGTCCGGCCGCGAGCCCTGGCGGACCCGCGACCGGACCGGACGCGGCCCGAACTGATCAGGTCGCGGTGCAGGTCAGCGTCGGGGCGGTGTTGGTGCCGTTGACGCTGCCGAGGAAGCCGAACTGGGCGCTGGCCCCGGCGCCCAAACTGCCGTTGTAGCTGACGTTGCGGGCCGTGACGGAGCTGCCGGACTGGGTGATGGTGGCACTCCAGGACTGGCTGATGGTCTGGCCGTTGGCCCACTGCCAGGTCACGGTCCAGGCCGAGATGGCGGAACCGCCGGCGGTGACCGTCACCGTGCCCTGGAAGCCGCCCGGCCACTGCCCGGCCGGGGTGTACGTGGCCGTGCAACCACCCGTGGGCGGCGGCGAGGACGGGGGCGGGCTGGACGGCGGTGGCGAGGACGGGGGCGGGCTGGAGGGCGGCGGGCTGGACGGTGGCGGGCTGCTGGGCGGCGGGGACGACGGCGGCGGCGAGGACGGGCCGCTGGTGTCGATGCTGCCGGGGACGGTGCGTAGGGCGTTGTACCAGACGGCTGCCATTTTGTCGTAGCCGTTGGCGGTGGGGTGGATTCCGTCGATGAGGTCGGCGGTGGTGAGGGCGG
>NZ_JBTIXF010000138.1:0-1175 GCF_055793945.1 Plantactinospora sp. A48
CAGAGGTTGAAAGGCTGACGTCCGTCGGCGTGTCTGCGTGATCTGGGTCGATGTGGGCGGTAGGCCGGAGGTATGAGGTATCCGGCTGGTGGTGGCATGAACGCGGCAGCCCGGGTCCGGCGTGAGAAGGTCCGGATCCAGGCCGCGACCATGTTCGAGAGGTCCGTACCGACCGCGCAGATCGCTTCTGAGCTGCGGGTTTCCGAGAAGTCGGTGCGTCTGTGGCGACGGCAGTGGACTGCTGGCGGAACGGAGGCTCTGGCGTCGGCCGGGCCGGGCGGTTCGGACTGCAAACTCTCGGTGGAGCAGCTGAAACAGCTGGCCGGGATGCTCGACGAAGGGCCGATCGTGCACGGCTGGGACGATGCCCGCTGGACCCTCGCGCGGGTGGCCGAGGTGATCGAGCGCCGTTTCGGCATCTCCTACACGCTGCGCGGGGTGTCCTATCTGCTGCATCGCATCGGGTACAGCCAGCAGGTTCCCACGCGTCGGGCGATCGAACGCGATCCCGAAGCGATCACCGGCTGGCATCGCGGGCGGTGGCCGTCGGTAAGAGGTTAGCGGCGGCGCAAGGCGCCTGGATCTGCTTCCAGGACGAGGCAGGCCAGGTCATGCGACCGCCGGTGGCCAAGACGTGGGCCCGGCGGGGGCACACGCCGGTGGTCGAGGTATCCGGCAAGGGCTCCGGCCGGATCTCGATCGCCGGCCTGGTCTGCCTCAAGCCCGGACAGCGAGGCCGGTTGATGTGGCGAACCCGGCTGCACCGTGGTCGTACAGGCGAACGCGGTAGCTTCAGCGAGGACGACTACATCGCCTTCGTCGACCAGGCCCACCAGCGTCTGCAGGCACCGATGGTGCTGATCTGGGACAACCTGAACACCCACGTCAGCCGCCGCATGCAGGCCCTGATCGCCACTCGGCCGTGGCTGACCGTGATCCGGTTACCCGCCTACGCTCCGGACCTCAACCCCACCGAAGGCGTCTGGCGCTGGATGAAACGCGGCCTGACCAACACCGCCGCCCGCGGTGTCGACCACCTCGCCCAACTGGTCAAACGTCGGCTACGCGCGTGTCAGCAACAGACCGATCTCCTCGCCGGCTTCTTCGCCAGCACCGGCATGACCCTCGAACCCGAGCCACCGAGATAGCTCGAACCTTGGCCTTTCAATCTCTGT
>NZ_JBTIXF010000139.1:0-1098 GCF_055793945.1 Plantactinospora sp. A48
CGACTACATCCGCTGGCGCAACCAACGAGCCCGACCGAAAACCGGATTCGCTACCGACTCCAAGATCCGCCACCCGGATTACCCGTTCAAGGCTGCATGACGGGGCACTAGCGACGTTCAGCTACCTGAACCAAGTTGCTGGTCCCTTTCGTCATGACGAGGCCGCGTTGCTCCGAGCGCTTGACATGCTGACAGTGAGCCGCGAACGGTGGCTGGCAGAAGTGGACGCATATGCCGACCGCCGAAAAAAGGTCAAACTGCTCGGGCGGCGCACTCCGCGATCACCGGACATCAACCCAAGTCTGCCGACCTGCTGGTACGGCGATTCGCGCCGGGCTGCAATCTTCGCCCTGGGCTACCTGCTGAGGAAGCCGGAGCGGATCAGCTATGCAGATGCCGACGTCATCCGCCTCGCATCGTCTGTCCTGGAAGCACCTGGAGACGGCAACCGCGTGCCGCTTGAACAACTGAAGATCCTTCGGAAACGGCTCGAACATCTGCGTGAGACATCCGGCTGGCCCAACGTCGACTGGCCGAACTGGTACAGGGCCAACCAGTCTCTCTGGGTGCTACACCAGATCTCCAATGCGACAGCATAGAGACGAACTTATCTGCCGCCGTAGGGCGCTCGTGTCGCCTGCTGCTGCCCGCGCGACCGTAAGGTGGCAGCTGTGGGCTACACGTTACGGGCCGTCATCGGGTCGGCCGCAGTGCTGATGCCGGCTCAATCGGTCGCGGGTGCGGACCTTGTGCCGCTCGATCAGGGGCTGTGTCTGCTTCCTGTGACCGAGGAGTTCACTGAGCAGGTCAGTGAGGAAGATGTGGACGACCCGTACGGTGCGCGATGTGAGGGTCTCCCGTCCGGTCTCCACACTGTCCTGGCCGTGTGGTCGCTTGCGGGGTCGGTGGCCTACGTCGAAGCGGAGTACTTCGGTGGAGTCGGTACACAGTGCGCGGCGGTGTGGGACGCAGGACACCTTGAGCCAGTTTCATCGTGGGTGGCGGGCGTCTTCGGCGGTTTGGAGGACGAGGATGGCCTGTACGATCGCGGTGGCTCGGCGGGGGCAGCAGCGGAGCTTGGTCAGGATTTTCCAGGTC
>NZ_JBTIXF010000140.1:0-1056 GCF_055793945.1 Plantactinospora sp. A48
GAACCCCCCCCCCCAACCCACCGCTCCCCCCCCCCCCCCCCCCCCCCCCCACCCCCCCCCCCCCCCCCCCCCCCCCCCACCCCCCCCCCCCCCCCCCCCCCCCGCCGATTTCTGGCCGGGTTACGGTTGTCTGCGTGACGACGGAGCAGGATTTCGAACCGACCACCTTCACCGAGTGCTTCAACTTCCGCGACGCCGGTGGATACACCACCGTGGATGGCCGGACCGTGCGGCGCGGCCGGCTCTACCGGTCCGACTCGCTGCACCGGCTGTCCGCCGACCGGGACCTGTTCCTGGGCCTGGGCATCCGTACCGTGGTCGACCTGCGCCGCCCCGACGAACTGGACCGGGACGGGTCCGTTCCGCCGTACGACGGGGTGGTCCACCGGCACATCGAGCTGGAACACCGGGCCTGGGAAGAGGTGCCGTACGACGGGCACGGGCCGCTGGCCGACTACCTGGCCGAGCGTTACCTGGAGATGGCCGAGACCGGCACCCGGGCGATCGGCCGGGCACTCGGGGTGCTCGCCGACCCGGACAACGCGCCGGTGGTCGTACACTGCGTCGCCGGCAAGGACCGCACGGGCATCGTCTGCGGGCTCACCCTCGCGCTGCTCGGCGTCCCCGACGAGGACATCGCCGCCGACTACGCGCTCAGCACGGCCGGCTCGCAGCGCTACGGCGCCTGGCTGCGCGACCAGGCAGCGGCCCGGACGGTCGAGCCCGCCGAGCGTCCGGGCGCCGGGCGGGAGGACGACGGAACGACGGAAGGCGACGAACCGGCCGCCAGCAAACCCCCGGCGTCGCACTTCGTCTCGCCGGCCGAGGCCATGGCGATGTTCCTGGCCGGGCTGCGGGAGCGGCACGGCAGCATCGAGGAGTACGTCCGGACGACCGGCCTGTCCGCCGACCAGCTCGGCGCGCTCCGGACCCACCTGCTCGACTGATCAGGTGGCGGGGGGGGGGGGGGGGGGGGGGGGGGGGGGGGGGGGGGGGGGGGGGGGGAGGGGGGGGGGGGTGGGGGGGGGGGGGGGGGGGGGGGGGGGGGGGGGGGGG
>NZ_JBTIXF010000141.1:0-1026 GCF_055793945.1 Plantactinospora sp. A48
AGAGACTGTCGGGTAACTGGGCAGCTACGTGGTGAGAAGTCGTTCGGCGTTGATGCGTTGGGCGGCTTGCCGCTCGGTGGAGTTGTTCCAGCGAGTCGTCTGACGGGCCAGTCGTATCGTCATGAGCCGAATCATCGCGATCTTGATCATGGTCTCCGAGTTGACGGTCAGCCGTTCGTAGTCCCGGGCCAGGCGCCGGTTACGGACCAGCCATCCGAGCGTCCTCTCTACCACCCATCGGCGCGGTAGGACCTTGAAGCCCTTGACGTCGTCGGTGCGTCTGACGATCTCCACCAGAATGCCGAGCTTGTCTTTCGCCCAGGTCAGCAGGGTGGAGTCGATGCTGTTGGCATAGCCGCCGTCGGCCCACACGAGGGCGATGGCGGTGAACGCCTCGGCCAGTCGTGCCAGGATCCGCCGGCCGCCGGGACGGTCGTTGACGGACGCGGAGGTGACCATCACCACCAGGATCAGACCCATCGTGTCGACGACCAGATGCCGTTTGCGGCCGGTGGTCTTCTTGCCCATGTCGAAACCGCGGGACTCGCCGCCTTCACTCGACTTGATCGACTGGGCGTCCAGCACGGCGGCGGTCGGCTCCGGCTCCCGACCGGCCGCCACCCGCACCCGCCGGCGAAGCTCGTCATGCACCCGGTCCCACGTTCCGTCCTTGCGCCACGTGGTGAACCAGCGATGCGCCGCGTCCGGCGGCGCCAGGTCACCCGGCATCATCCGCCACGGGCAACCCGACCGCAGCACATAGAAGATCGAGTCCAGGATCAACCGATCGCCGTAGACCCGAGGCCGGCCGCCTTTACGCAGGTCACGCACTGGCATCAGCGGTGCGAGGACCGCCCACATCGCATCGGTCAGACTCGACGGATAGCATGAGCGGGCGTCATCCCCGCCGCGATCTTTGTTGCACACACATCAAGATCATGGCGGGGATGATCTATTTGTCGAGCACCCCACATCGACGTGCCTCGCCATAACCCAACGAACCGAACCAGTTACCCGACAGTCTCT
>NZ_JBTIXF010000142.1:0-918 GCF_055793945.1 Plantactinospora sp. A48
GGTGGGTCCGCCGGCGTTGAGGGCGTTCAGGACACTGGTGTACGCCGGCTTCTTGTTCCCGTTGCTGTCGAACAACAACGGATTCTCCCCCGTACGCCACGAGTCACTGTCCCGGATACCCCACACCGTGATACCCGCACACCGCGCCACCCGCATACACGCCGTGGTCACCGCACCAAACGCATTCGCCTGATTCGACCCCGAAATATCCAACTCCGTGATCTGAACCTCCACCCCCAGATCAGCGAACCGCTGCAAATTCGCCTGATAATCCGACGGCGGCATCCCACCAAGATGAGACTGGAACCCCACACAGTCGATCGGCACACCCCGGGACTTGAAATCCCGAACCATGTTGTAAATCCCCGTCGACTTCGCGTTCACACCATCAGTGTTGTAATCGTTGTAACACAACTTCGCACCCGGATCCGCCGCGTGCGCCGCCTTGAACGCCTCCTCGATCCAGTCATTCCCCGTCCGCTGCAGGTTCGAATCCCGCCGACCCCCACTACCCCCGTCAGCGAACGCCTCATTCACCACATCCCAGGCGTAGATCTTCCCCTTGTAGTGCGTCGCCACCTGGGTCACGTGATTCATCATCGCGCTCCGCAACGCGGAACCCGACATGCCCTGCGCCCACCCCGGCTCCTGCTGATACCACAGCAACGCATGCCCCCGCATCCGCTGACCATGCGCCTGCGCATGCGACACGATCGCGTCACCACCGGAATAGTTGAACCGGCCCTGCTGCGGCTCCGTCGCATCCCACTTCATCTCATTCTCGGGAGTGATCATATTGAACTCCCGATCCAGAATCGTGGTGTACTGCGACTGCGACAACTTCCCCGCCGCCACCGCCGCACCAAAATACCGATTCGTCTGCGCCGCCGCCGCACCCAACGTCGTCGCGGCACTGGC
>NZ_JBTIXF010000143.1:0-911 GCF_055793945.1 Plantactinospora sp. A48
CTCAGCGACTCCGGCTTCCTCACCATCGCCAACCGCGAGTTCGACATGATGACCGCCGTCAACGAAATGAAACCCGACGCCACCGAATCCAGCCCCGGCGTCTTCACCTTCTCCCGCGGCGACGCCATCTACAACTGGGCCGTCCAACACGGCATGCGGGTCCGCGGCCACACCCTCGCCTGGCACGCCCAACAACCCGGCTTCTGGGGCAGCCTCAGCGGCACCAGCCTCCGCAACGCCATGATCGAACACATCAACGGCGTCATGGCCCACTACAAAGGCAAACTCTACGCCTGGGACGTCGTCAACGAAGCCTTCGCCGAAAACGGCACCCGCCGCCAATCCAACCTCCAAGCCACCGGCAACGACTGGATCGAAGTCGCCTTCCGCACCGCCCGCGCCGCCGACCCCAACGTCACCCTCTGCTACAACGACTACAACATCGAAAACTGGACATACGCCAAAACCCAAGGCGTCTACAACATGATCAAAGACTTCAAAGCCCGCGGCGTACCCATCGACTGCGTCGGCCTGCAAACCCACTTCACCGGCGGCAGCAGCCTCCCCAGCAACTTCCAAACCACCCTCTCCAGCTTCGCCGCCCTCGGCGTCGACGTCGCCCTCACCGAAGCCGACGTCACCAACGCCTCCACCACCCAGTACCAAGGCCTCACCCAAGCCTGCGCCAGCGTCCCCCGCTGCGTCGGCATCACCACCTGGGGCATCCGCGACAGCGACTCCTGGCGCGGCAACGAAAACCCCCTCCTGTTCGACCGCAACAGCCAACCCAAACCCGCCTACACCGCAGTCCTCAACGCCCTCAACAACGCCACCACCACCGTCCCCGGCACCCCACCCACCAGCAACCCACCCACCAGCGCACCCCCGACCAGCAACCCACCCACCAGCGC
>NZ_JBTIXF010000144.1:0-906 GCF_055793945.1 Plantactinospora sp. A48
TTTCATCGTGGGTGGCGGGCGTCTTCGGCGGTTTGGAGGACGAGGATGGCCTGTACGATCGCGGTGGCTCGGCGGGGGCAGCAGCGGAGCTTGGTCAGGATTTTCCAGGTCTTGAGTGTGGAGATGGCGCGTTCGCCGAGGGCTCGGATCTTGGCGTTCTGCCTGTTGACGGACTTCTGCCGGCGGGACAGGCGGGTCCGGCGACGTTTGAACGGGGTCCAGACGGTGCCGCAGGCGCCTTGGTAGCCCTTGTCCGCGAACGTTAGGACGTTGTTGCTGGCCAGGGCGTCGATCAGGCCGTGGGTACGGGCCGCGGTCAGGTCGTGCACCGCCCCGGGCAACGCGGGTGAGGCCCATATCAGCCGTCCGGCGGCGTCGGCCAGGACCTGGACGTTCACTCCGTGGCGCTTGTGTTTGCCCGAGTAGTAGGGCCGCTGGTCGGCGACCCGGTCGATCGGTATCAACGTACCGTCGAGAATCGCGTACGCCAGTCGTGCGGCTCGGCGCATCGCGGCGTTCAGGTCGTCGGCACAGGCGGCGAGCAGGTCGACGGCTCGCGCAGGTAGCGCCACACGGTGGTCACGGACACCTCGAAGCCGGCCGCGAGGGCGGGTGAGGGTGTCGCCGTTACGCAGGTGGGCCAGGGCCATCAGCGCCTGCTGCCCCGCGGTCAGCCGGCGCCAACGGCCACCGAGCGCGCGTCGTCGGTCGCGGATCAGTTCGGTCAGGCGGGTCAGGCTGCGCGTGGACAGCGGGATGCTGGCAGGATAGGTCAGCAACGAAGCTCCCGGTGCTGGGCGGTGCGTCTTGGTCGACTGCTGTCCTACCGGGAGCTTCGTCCTATCTGGAGCATCGACACGCCGCCGCGTAGCTGCTCAGACCCCTCCACCACGATGAAAATGGCTC
>NZ_JBTIXF010000145.1:0-899 GCF_055793945.1 Plantactinospora sp. A48
CGCTCCACCAGCCCCTGGGGACCCTACGAATCCCGCCAGGTCCTACTCAACATGCCCACCCCCGTCTCCGGAGCCGGCATCCCCCACCAAGGCGGCCTCGTCCAAACCCAGAACGGCGCCTGGTACTACATGGCCTTCGTCGACGCCTACCCCGGCGGCCGCATCCCCGTCATGGCACCCATCAACTGGAGCAGCGACGGCTGGCCCACAGTCCAAACCGTCAACGGCGGCTGGGGCAACACCTACCCCTACCCCAACCTCCCCCGCCCACCCCGCCAGGTCAAATCCATGATCGGCCCCGACACCTTCGCCGGACCCACCCTCGACCCCCGCTGGGAATGGAACCACAACCCCGACACCACCAAATACACCCTGGGCAACGGCCTACACCTCCAAACCGCCACCGTCACCAACGACCTCTACTCCGCCCGCAACACCCTCACCCACCGCATCCAAGGACCCACCTCCACCGCCACCATCCAACTCGACTACTCCCAGATGCACGACGGTGACCGCACCGGCATATCCATGCTCCGCCAATACTCCGCCTGGATCGGCATCCGCAAAGACAACGGCCAAACCCGCGTCTCCATGACCGACAGCCTCGCCATGGACAGCAACTGGAACACCACCAACACCGGCACCGAACGCGCCAGCGCCCCCATCACCGGCGGCAAAATCTGGCTCCGCATCAACGCCGACATCAGACCCGGCAGCGGCCGACAAGCAAAATTCTCCTACAGCACCGACGGCACCAACTACACCCCCCTCGGCCCCGCCCAAACCCTCGACAACAACTGGCCCTTCTTCATGGGCTACCGCTACGGCATCTTCAACTACGCCACCCAAACCCTCGGCGGCACCACCACCATCAACCGCTTCGACCTCACCACCCCCTA
>NZ_JBTIXF010000146.1:0-874 GCF_055793945.1 Plantactinospora sp. A48
GGACCCAAAATGGAGAGGGGGCACACCGAACAAGATCAATGAGCAGACCCGCGACTGGATCTGCGTGATCGCCCGGTGTGACCCCCGCTTCCTCGGCCAGCCGTTCTCGACCTGGTCGCTGTCCAAGCTGCGTGACTACCTGATCGCCACCGGCCAGGTGGACACGATCAGCATCGAGACCGTCCGGCGGATCCTGCACGAACGCGGCGTCACCTGGCAGACGTCGAAGATGTGGAAGGCCAGCAACGACCCGGACTTCACCGCCAAGATGCGCCGGGTCCTCGACCTCTACGACCATCCACCGGCCGGCGGCCGGGTCATCTGCGTCGACGAGTTCGGGCCGCTGAACCTGCAGCCCCGGCCGGGCAAAGCCTGGAAACCGCAGGGCAAACCGGTCCGACTCCGGGCGACTTACCACCGTGACCACGGTGTCCGGCACATGATCGCCAGCCTCGACCTGGCCACCGGAAGAATCCACTACCGGATCCGGGACCGGAAACGATCGAGCGAGTTCCTCGACTTCCTCAAGAGCCTGCGGCGCCGCTGGCCAGGGCAGACGCTGCACCTGATCCTGGACAACTTCTCCCCGCACAAGCACCCCACCGTCCGGGCCTGGTGCCAAGCCAACGACGTTGAACTGGTCTTCCTGCCGACATACAGTTCCTGGCTGAACTGGATCGAAGCCGAGTTCGCCGCTTTGCGCTACTTCGCCCTCAACGGCACCGACCACCGCACCCACGCCGAGCAGGACGCCGCGATCGGTCACTACATCCGCTGGCACAACCAGCGGACCCGCCCGAAAACGGGATACGCTACCAAGTCCAAGATCCGCCACCCGGATTACCCCTTCAAGGCCGCATGACGAGGCACTAGC
>NZ_JBTIXF010000147.1:0-848 GCF_055793945.1 Plantactinospora sp. A48
TCAGGAACTCCCGCCACCGCTTTCGGTCCCGGATGCGGTAGTGCAGGCGCCCGGTGGTCAGATCCAGGGCAGCGATCATGTGTCGGACGCCTTGGTCACGGGTGTAGGTCGCCCGCTGCCGCACCGGCTGAGCCCGCGGACGCCAGGCTCGGCCGGGTCGGGGTTGCAGGTTCAGCGGCCCGAACTCGTCCACACACAGCACCCGCCCGTCCGCGGGTGGGTGATCGTAGAGGTCCAGGACCCGGCGCATCTTGACCGTGAAGTCCAGGTCGGTGCTGGCCTTCCACGTCTTCGTGGCCTGCCACGAGATCCCGCGTTCGTGCAGGGCCCGCCGGATCGTCTCGACGCTGATCGTCGTGACGTAGCCGGCGGCGATGAGGTAGTCGCGCAGCTTGGCAAGCGACCAGCAGGAGAACGGCTGGCCGAGGAACCGGGGGTCGCACCGGGCGATGACACAGATCCAGTCACGGGTCTGCTCATCGATCCGTCTCGGTGCGCCCCCGCTCCATTTTGGGTCCAGGGCGTCGAACCCCCGATCGTTGAACGCGTGGATCACATCTCGGACGTAGTCCTCGCTGGCCTTGAGGAGGTGGGCGATGTCCGGCGCCGGCTGCCCCTGGGCCGACATCAACACCACGATCGCCCGCCGCAGCTTCACCGGGTCCTTCGCCGTGCGGGTAATCCGCTGCAGCCGCTGACCCTCAACCATCGACACCTGGCGAACGAACACCTCCGGCCGCCTGCCCACCGGCCACCACCTCCCACCGAAACCCTCGGGAGACAGCCTGCCCGATCCGTCCTCAGAACCGACGGATTACACGATCAACATTCAAAGACGGGGCACTAGT
>NZ_JBTIXF010000148.1:0-798 GCF_055793945.1 Plantactinospora sp. A48
ATCCAGAATCGTGGTGTACTGCGACTGCGACAACTTCCCCGCCGCCACCGCCGCACCAAAATACCGATTCGTCTGCGCCGCCGCCGCACCCAACGTCGTCGCGGCACTGGCGCTGGAGGCCACCAGCAGGGTGGCGGAGAAGACCGCGACCCCCGCTGCGAGGGGGATCAGCGCGACGCCCCGCCGCCGAGAGCGGGTTCTCCCGGTGGCGCTGACGCCAGGTTTGTCATCCATGACGATGCCTTTCTGCTGCAAGGAGAGGGGCGGCGGTTGTCGCCACACCTGTTCGCTGTTCGGTCTCGTGTCGCCGATGGTCGGCGCCGCAAGGAGGTCCTGCCGGGATGTGCCGGTGCGGATGGGTGGCCGGTGCCGCCCGGTCACGGGCGGTACGGATCATCCGGCCAGTGCCTGGGTGACTGCGGCGGTGTGCCGGGTACCGATGCCGGGACGGCGTGGTCCGGTGTCCGCGTGAGTGCGCCTCGGCGCTGGCGGTTGGCCCGGACTTGGTCACCGATGAGGAAGGAGGAGGCCGTGTAGGCGGCCTGGTGCCTTCGTGGGATCGGCGATCCCGATGTGGAGCGTGCCCTTCGCCCCGAGCGAAAAGATAGCATGTTATCGATAACATGCTCAACCGGTGGCCGCAGCAACCCAAGTCGCGGCGGGCACCGGCAGGGTTGGGGTTCTGGCTAGGGGGTGGTGAGGTCGAAGCGGTTGATGGTGGTGGTGCCGCCGAGGGTTTGGGTGGCGTAGTTGAAGATGCCGTAGCGGTAGCCCATGAAGAAGGGCCAGTTGTTGTCG
>NZ_JBTIXF010000149.1:0-686 GCF_055793945.1 Plantactinospora sp. A48
ACGTATTGGCCGTTGGCGGGTCGGGTGACCCAGATGTAGTAGTAGTTGCCGCGTTTGTAGAAGCGGGAGCCTTCGAGGGTGCCGATGTTGGAGGGGGTGGAGAAGACTTGTTGGTGGCGGACTTCGCTGGTGCCGTCGGGGGATAGTTGGGCGACGCTGATCTGGGTGTTGCCGTAGGCGACGTACATGGTGTCGTTGTCGTCGATGAGCATGCCGGCGTCGTAGTAGCAGTTGTTGATGCGGGCTTTTTTGGACCAGGTGCCGTCGACGGCGGTGGCGGTGTAGACGTAGGTGCGGTTGAATTCCACGCAGCCGAGCCAGTAGTAGGTGCTGTTGCTCTTGCGGTAGTTGAACGCTGAGGCCCAGATGCCCTTGATGTAGGCGCGGCCGCCGATCATGTTGTAGGCGTTGTTGTCGAAGTCCAGGGAGGGGACGGAGTGTCCGGCGTATTCCCAGTGGACCAGGTCGTAGGAACGCAGGATCGGCGCGCCGGGTGAGTAGTGCATGGTGGAGGCCGAGTAGTAGTAGACGTCACCGACGCGGATGATGTCTCCGTCGGCGAAGTCCTGCCACACGATCGGGTTGCTGTAGGTCGACGACGGCGGCCACGGTCCATCCGTCGGCGGCGCGGACGTCGGAGGCTCGGACGTCGGCGGCGCACTCGTCGGCGGAGCGGACGTCGGCGG
>NZ_JBTIXF010000150.1:0-623 GCF_055793945.1 Plantactinospora sp. A48
CGCCAGTGCGGAGTCCAACGGTGGAGTACGGGTCATGCCCCTCGGCGACTCCATCACCGAAGGCACCCAGGTCCCCGGCGGCTACCGCATCGGCCTCTGGCAACGCCTCGCCACCGGCGGCTACCGCATCGACCTCGTCGGCTCCCAATACAACGGACCCGCCAACCTCGGCGACCACGACCACGAAGGCCACCCCGGCTGGCGCATCGACCAGATCGACGCCAACATCACCACCTGGGCCCGCACCTACAACCCCCACACCGTCCTACTCCACATCGGCACCAACGACATCCTCCAGAACTACAACGTCAGCACCGCACCCAACCGCCTCTCCACCCTCATCGACCACCTCACCACCACCATCCCCACCGCCGAAATCTTCGTCGCCCAAATCATCCCCCTGGCCAACACCGGCCAGGAAAACGCCGTCCGCACCTTCAACGCCACCATCCCCGGCATCGTCCAAACCAAAACCAACGCCGGCAAACACGTCCACCTCGTCGACCAACACTCCGCCCTCACCACCGCCGACCTCATCGACGGAATCCACCCCACCGCCAACGGCTACGACAAAATGGCAGCCGTCTGGTACAACGCCCTACGCACCGTCCCCGGCAGCATCG
>NZ_JBTIXF010000151.1:0-454 GCF_055793945.1 Plantactinospora sp. A48
CCCGGGCGGCGTTGGGGTGGATCGGTGAATACGGCGACATCATGACCGACGGCTACCTGTGGTACCAACGCCGCAACGAACAAACCGGCCTGGAAAACCAATGCTGGAAAGACTCCTGGAACGCCATCTCCTACCACGACGGCCAACTCCCCGGAACCCCCCGCGCCACCTGCGAACTCCAAGGCTACGCCTACGACGCCAAAATCCGCGGCGCCCGCCTCGCCCGCGAATTCTGGAACGACCCCCACTACGCCACCCAACTCGAACACGAAGCCGCCGACCTCAAACACCGCTTCAACCGCGACTTCTGGATCCCCGAACGCGACTACTACGCCCTCGCCCTCGACCCCGACGGCAACCACGTCGACGCCCTGTCCTCCAACATCGGCCACCTCCTGTGGAGCGGCATCGTCGAAGAACACCGCGCCGAAAAAATCACCCAACACCTCCTCGG
>NZ_JBTIXF010000152.1:0-441 GCF_055793945.1 Plantactinospora sp. A48
CGAAAGTCGGGGAGGAGCCCGCATGGTGCGGATGTCACTGTGGGGTGCTCGATGGCGGAGACGCTGGCTAGTCGGATTCTGGCAACGGCTGTTGCCACCTAGTACTACCTGCCGGTTGGTGGGTGTGGAGGGGTGGTGGTGGTGCGGCTGGGGTTTGGTGATGGACACCCTGTTGGGTCCTGAAGGAACAACCGTGGATCTTGTCCCCTCTTCAAGGGGGGGGTGGGTTGGGTTGTTGTTTCGGGCCAGGTGCGATCCTGCGCCGCATACCGGATCACTGTCGATGATCTTTTCATTCTTGTGGTGGCCTTGTTGGGTTGCTGTGGGGGTGGGGGGTTGTGGGTGGTGGTTGCTGGTGTGGTGTGTGGGGGTTGTGGGTTGGTTGTTGGTTGAGAATTGCATAGTGGACGCGAGCATCTTTGTGGTCAAGTTGTCAAGGGC
>NZ_JBTIXF010000153.1:0-435 GCF_055793945.1 Plantactinospora sp. A48
CGAAAGTCGGGGAGGAGCCCGCATGGTGCGGATGTCACTGTGGGGTGCTCGATGGCGGAGACGCTGGCTAGTCGGATTCTGGCAACGGCTGTTGCCACCTAGTACTACCTGTTCCTCTCCTTGTGTGGGGGGTGGGTGTGGAGGGGTGGTGGTGGTGCGGCTGGGGTTTGGTGATGGACACCCTGTTGGGTCCTGAAGGAACAACCGTGGATCTTGTCTCCTCTTCAAGGGGGGTGGGTTGGGTTGTTGTTTCGGGCCAGGTGCGATCCTGCGCCGCATACCGGATCACTGTCGATGATCTTTCTGCCTCTTTTTGTGGGGGTGGGGGGGTTGTGGGTGGTGGTTGCTGGTGTGGTGTGTGGGGGTTGTGGGTTGGTTGTTGGTTGAGAATTGCATAGTGGACGCGAGCATCTTTGTGGTCAAGTTGTCAAGGGC
>NZ_JBTIXF010000154.1:0-431 GCF_055793945.1 Plantactinospora sp. A48
TCCGCCGACGGCCACACCATCAACATGGACGACCTCGCCAACGAAATGGGCACCACCGAAGCCGGCACCAACAGCGCCGAAGACACCACCCGCGCCCTCAACAAGGTCCTCGGCACCGACAAATACCACACCACCGCCCTACCCAACCCACACGTCAACCCAGAACAGATGGACCAACTCCAACACGACATCAAAACCACCATCGACGACAACCGCGCCCTCGTCGCCAACGTCGCCGGCACCTCCACCGACACCGACGGCACCACCCACAGCTACGAAGGCGGCCACTACATCGCCATCCACGGCTACCGCGACGACGGCCGCCAAGTCAAAATCGCCGACTCCGCCAACCCCAACACCGCCAGCTACTGGATCAGCACCATCAACCTCGCCAACTGGATGGCCACCCGCGGCTACAGCCACTAACACCA
>NZ_JBTIXF010000155.1:0-429 GCF_055793945.1 Plantactinospora sp. A48
TTTGTTGCACACACATCAAGATCATGGCGGGGATGATCTATTTGTCGAGCACCCCACATCGACGTGCCTCGCCATAACCCAACGAACCGAACCAGTTACCCGACAGTCTCTGAGACGTGGTCACCCAGCTTGTCGCCCAGAGACGATGAGAGGGCATATCCATCGATTGGATATGCCCTCTGAGCTGCGTCGGGACGACAGATTTGAACCTGCGACCCCTTGACCCCCAGGCTTGAAACGGATTCGCGTTTCGTTGCCGCCTCGTGCTGGTCTATATCCTTACATCCAACTGACCTCCCCACACTACCACCGCTGTGTGCTAGTGCCTCGTCATGCGGCCTTGAAGGGGTAATCCGGGTGGCGGATCTTGGACTTGGTAGCGTATCCCGTTTTCGGGCGGGTCCGCTGGTTGTGCCAGCGGATGTAGTG
>NZ_JBTIXF010000156.1:0-382 GCF_055793945.1 Plantactinospora sp. A48
TCGCGAACACCGGCCGGCGCCAGCAGGCCCTGGCCCCGGCCGAGGAAGCCACCGGCATCTACCGCCGGTTGGCCGAGGCGAACCCGGACGCCTACCTGCCCGACCTCGCCACATCGTTGAACAACCTCGGCACCTTCCTGTCCGGGTTGGGGCGGCGGGAGCAGGCGTTGGCCCCGGCCGAGGAAGCCACCGGCATCTACCGCCGGTTGGCCGAGGGAAACCCGGACGCCTACCTGCCCGACCTCGCCATGTCGTTGAACAACCTCGGCACCTTCCTGTCCGGGTTGGGGCGGCGGGAGCAGGCGTTGGCCCCGGCCGAGGAAGCCGTTACGATCCGGCGCCGGTTGGCCGAGGCGAACCCGGACGCCTACCTGCCCGACCT
>NZ_JBTIXF010000157.1:0-380 GCF_055793945.1 Plantactinospora sp. A48
GCGATGAACGAATTGTCGAACGGCCACACCGTACCCGTGTGATAACCGATCGGGTTGTACCGACCCTCCCCCACCGCCAGAGTCCGGATCCCCCACCCCGAGAACAACCGATCACTCATCAGATGCCCCGCCACCGCCGCCGCCCGCTCCGGCGTCACGATCCCACTCCACAACAGATGCCCGATATTCGACGACAGGCTGTCCACCTGCCCACCCTCGGCATCCAACGCGATCGCGTAATACTCCCCGTCCGCCACCCAGAAATCCCGATTGAACCGCTCCTTCAACGCCGCCGCCTCCACCTCCAACCGATCCGCCCACACCGGATCCCCCCACACCAACCGCGCCAACCGCGCCCCCCGCACCTTCGCGTCATACGC
>NZ_JBTIXF010000158.1:0-366 GCF_055793945.1 Plantactinospora sp. A48
GGAGGAGGCGTTGGCGCCCGGTCAGGAGGCGGTCGTCATTCGACGGCGGTTGGCTGAGGCGAATCCGGGTGCCTACCTGCCCGACCTCGCGGCGTCGTTGAACAATCTCGGCATCCGGTTGTCTGAGCTGGGTCGGCGGGAGGAGGCGTTGGCGCCCAGTCAGGAGGCGGTCACCCTCTATCGGCGGTTGGCTGAGGCGAATCCGGGTGCCTACCTGCCCGACCTCGCGATGTCGTTGAACAATCTCGGTGCCATGTTGTCTGGGCTGGGTCGGCGGGAGGAGGCGTTGGCGCCCGGTCAGGAGGCGGTCGTCATTCGACGGCGGTTGGCTGAGGCGAATCCGGGTGCCTACCTGCCCGACCTCGC
>NZ_JBTIXF010000159.1:0-364 GCF_055793945.1 Plantactinospora sp. A48
TGCTCTGCCCGCCGGGCAGGGTGAAGGCCACGGACCAGCCGTCGATGGCGGCGGTTCCGGTGTTGGTGACCGTGATGTTCTCGGTCAGTCCGGAGTTCCAGGCGTTCACCGTGTCCGAGACCCGGCAACCACCCGGGACCGGCGGTCCCGTGGTCGGCGGAGCGGTGGTCGGCGGGGCGGTGGTCGGCGGGGCCGTGGTCGGCGGGGCGGTGGTCGGCGGGGCGGTGGTCGGCGGAGCCGTCGTCGGCGGGGCGGTGGGTCCGCCGGCGTTGAGGGCGTTCAGGACACTGGTGTACGCCGGCTTCTTGTTCCCGTTGCTGTCGAACAACAACGGATTCTCCCCCGTACGCCACGAGTCACTGTC
>NZ_JBTIXF010000160.1:0-249 GCF_055793945.1 Plantactinospora sp. A48
CTTCCTGTCCGGGTTGGGGCGGCGGGAGCAGGCGTTGGCCCCGGCCGAGGAAGCCGTTACGATCCGGCGCCGGTTGGCCGAGGCGAACCCGGACGCCTACCTGCCCGACCTCGCCGGGTCGTTGAACAACCTCGGCATCTTCCTGTCCGGGTTGGGGCGGCGGGAGCAGGCGTTGGCCCCGGCCGAGGAAGCCGTTACGATCCGGCGCCGGTTGGCCGAGGCGAACCCGGACGCCTACCTGCCCGACCT
>NZ_JBTIXF010000161.1:0-237 GCF_055793945.1 Plantactinospora sp. A48
GGGTGGTTGGGGCCGAGGGCGGCGAGGCTGATGGTGAGGGCCTGTTCGTACTGGTCGCGGGCCTCGTCGAGCTGTCCCAGTTCCCGCAGCAAGCCGCCGAGGTTGTTGCGCCGGATCCCGATGTTGGGGTGGTTGGGGCCGAGGGCGGCGAGGCTGATGGTGAGGGCCTGTTCGTACTGGTCGCGGGCCTCGTCGAGCTGTCCCAGTTCCCGCAGCAAGCCGCCGAGGTTGTTGCGC
>NZ_JBTIXF010000162.1:0-228 GCF_055793945.1 Plantactinospora sp. A48
GTCGAGAACGGCTGGCCGAGGAAGCGGGGGTCACACCGGGCGATCACGCAGATCCAGTCGCGGGTCTGCTCATTGATCTTGTTCGGTGTGCCCCCTCTCCATTTTGGGTCCAGCGCGTCGAACCCCCGCTCGTTGAACGCGTGGATCACGTCGCGGACGTAGTCCTCGGTGGCCTTGAGCAGGTACGCGATGTCGGACGCCGGCTGGCCCTGGCCAGACATCAGAACG
>NZ_JBTIXF010000163.1:0-226 GCF_055793945.1 Plantactinospora sp. A48
CTGGGTTTGGACGAGGCCGCCTTGGTGGGGGATGCCGGCTCCGGAGACGGGGGTGGGCATGTTGAGTAGGACCTGGCGGGATTCGTAGGGTCCCCAGGGGCTGGTGGAGCGCAGCACGTATTGGCCGTTGGCGGGTCGGGTGACCCAGATGTAGTAGTAGTTGCCGCGTTTGTAGAAGCGGGAGCCTTCGAGGGTGCCGATGTTGGAGGGGGTGGAGAAGACTTGT
>NZ_JBTIXF010000164.1:0-226 GCF_055793945.1 Plantactinospora sp. A48
CTGGGTTTGGACGAGGCCGCCTTGGTGGGGGATGCCGGCTCCGGAGACGGGGGTGGGCATGTTGAGTAGGACCTGGCGGGATTCGTAGGGTCCCCAGGGGCTGGTGGAGCGTAGGACGTATTGGCCGTTGGCGGGTCGGGTGACCCAGATGTAGTAGTAGTTGCCGCGTTTGTAGAAGCGGGAGCCTTCGAGGGTGCCGATGTTGGAGGGGGTGGAGAAGACTTGT
>NZ_JBTIXF010000165.1:0-223 GCF_055793945.1 Plantactinospora sp. A48
CCGCGGCGACCACGGCCGCGACCAAGCCAACACCAGCAAGGAACTCCGCTACGACTACCAGGCCCAACCGAACTTCTACTACTGCGGACCCGCCGCCACCCGCAACGCCCTATCCGCCGACGGCCACACCATCAACATGGACGACCTCGCCAACGAAATGGGCACCACCGAAGCCGGCACCAACAGCGCCGAAGACACCACCCGCGCCCTCAACAAGGTCCTC
>NZ_JBTIXF010000166.1:0-223 GCF_055793945.1 Plantactinospora sp. A48
CGACCCCGACGGCAACCACGTCGACGCCCTGTCCTCCAACATCGGCCACCTCCTGTGGAGCGGCATCGTCGAAGAACACCGCGCCGAAAAAATCACCCAACACCTCCTCGGTCCCCACCTGTTCTCCGGCTGGGGCATCCGCACCCTCGCCAAAGGCGAAGGCCGCTACAACCCCCTCGGCTACCACGTCGGCACCGTCTGGCCCTTCGACAACTCCATCATC
>NZ_JBTIXF010000167.1:0-223 GCF_055793945.1 Plantactinospora sp. A48
ACGATAGATCCCGCCGGAATGGCCGACAGTTTCCAAATGAGGTAGGCCGCTACCAGCTCACCTCTCCCCATATTTGATAGAGAATACTTGCACTCCATCGAAACCAACTCGAAGAAAGGAATAGCAATGTCATCTGAACTGAAAGCGGTTATTTCATAGACGGAAGCATCTGAGTAGTTTCGACGTAAAATGTAGGAAAGATTTTCTAGTTCGCTTCTACGGA
>NZ_JBTIXF010000168.1:0-223 GCF_055793945.1 Plantactinospora sp. A48
CACCCGTAACGGGTTGGAGAACCAGTGTTGGAAGGATTCGTGGGATTCGATTTCGTATCACGATGGGCGGTTGCCGGGGTTTCCTCGGGCGACGTGTGAGTTGCAGGGGTATGCGTATGACGCGAAGGTGCGGGGGGCGCGGTTGGCGCGGTTGGTGTGGGGGGATCCGGTGTGGGCGGATCGGTTGGAGGTGGAGGCGGCGGCGTTGAAGGAGCGGTTCAAT
>NZ_JBTIXF010000169.1:0-223 GCF_055793945.1 Plantactinospora sp. A48
GAGGACCTTGTTGAGGGCGCGGGTGGTGTCTTCGGCGCTGTTGGTGCCGGCTTCGGTGGTGCCCATTTCGTTGGCGAGGTCGTCCATGTTGATGGTGTGGCCGTCGGCGGACAGGGCGTTGCGGGTGGCGGCGGGTCCGCAGTAGTAGAAGTTCGGTTGGGCCTGGTAGTCGTAGCGGAGTTCCTTGCTGGTGTTGGCTTGGTCGCGGCCGTGGTCGCCGCGG
>NZ_JBTIXF010000170.1:0-223 GCF_055793945.1 Plantactinospora sp. A48
GGCCATGGCCACCATGGCCCACGCCGACCTCCCCGGCCAACCCGGCACCACCCTCAAAGCCGCCGCCGAACGCAGCGGCCGCTACTTCGGCGCCGCCATGGGCGGAGACCGACTCAGCGACTCCGGCTTCCTCACCATCGCCAACCGCGAGTTCGACATGATGACCGCCGTCAACGAAATGAAACCCGACGCCACCGAATCCAGCCCCGGCGTCTTCACCTTC
>NZ_JBTIXF010000171.1:0-223 GCF_055793945.1 Plantactinospora sp. A48
TGGTTGGCGGTGCACCAGGCGCGGACCTCGGGGTGCTTGTGCGGGGAGAAGTTGTCGCAGATCAGATACAGCCTCTGGTCGGGCCAGCGGCGGCGTAGGGTCTTGAGGAAGTTCAGGAACTCCCGCCACCGCTTTCGGTCCCGGATGCGGTAGTGCAGGCGCCCGGTGGTCAGATCCAGGGCAGCGATCATGTGTCGGACGCCTTGGTCACGGGTGTAGGTCG
>NZ_JBTIXF010000172.1:0-223 GCF_055793945.1 Plantactinospora sp. A48
AGCCCGTTACGCTCCGCGTAATTGACCATGCCGGTGACCGTCGACTTGGCCAAGCCCATCACGGTACCGAGTTCACCCATGCCGCAGGGCCCCGGCCGCAGAACGCACAGAAACTGCCCCTGTTGGGGCGAGAAACCGAACTGCCGGCTGGCGTCGGTGTAGGCCGCATTCACCAGAAACGCAACCCGCGCCAGAGCGGTCGTAAGCCCCAGCCGACCTTCTC
>NZ_JBTIXF010000173.1:0-223 GCF_055793945.1 Plantactinospora sp. A48
GCCGTCGTGGCGTTCATCATCGACAAGCGGTTCGCCCAGGCGGCCGTCTTCGCCGCGTCCGGTGCCGCGCTGTCGTTCGTCGGCCTGATCCACGGCGAGAAGATCGAGTGGAACGCCAACGGCCCGGTCGCCCTCGGGTACCTCTTCGTGGCGGTGATCTGCGCGGCCTTCGCCCTCGCCAAGATCCCACCACGCGAACCCGACAGCACCGAACCCGGCGGTG
>NZ_JBTIXF010000174.1:0-223 GCF_055793945.1 Plantactinospora sp. A48
TGTACCCGAGCAACCCCAGCAGCAGGTCGACGGCGACCGGCGGCGGATCGGGACGGAATCGGGCCAGCCGCTGGCCGAGCCGGCGCAGCCGTTCCTCGACGACCGGCCGGGTCGCGGCGGTCGACGGGTCGGCCGGCAGCCCGACTGCGACCCGGACCAGGTCGGCCAGCGGTGCCAGCCGGCGCCGTTCGCCGAAGGCGGCGCAGTGGACCGACAGCACCCG
>NZ_JBTIXF010000175.1:0-223 GCF_055793945.1 Plantactinospora sp. A48
ACGTACGTCAACCTGCCCACCCGCAGCCAGGACGGCTCCGGACTGCACATCACCATGCCCTCGTCCGGTGCCCCGTTCAGCGCCCTCGCGTACGTGGTCAAGCTGACCTTCTCCGGCCAGATCCCCACCCCCGGCTCCGGACCCACCCCCACCGGATACGTCCGGATCGCCAACGCGGGCACCGGCCTGGCGCTGGACAGTGGTGGAAACGTCGCCTCCGGCT
>NZ_JBTIXF010000176.1:0-223 GCF_055793945.1 Plantactinospora sp. A48
CGTTCTTCCTGGCCGACGACGCCGACGGGGTGATCCGGCTGCGGCTGACCGCCTCGTACGGGTACGTGGCCCGGGACCACGACGTCACCTTCGGACCGGGGGAGGGCCTGGTCGGGCAGACCGCGCTGTCCCGCCGGACCATCCGGGTGCGGGCCGTGCCGGACGGCCGGCTCACGGTCCGCTCCGGGCTGGCCGAGACCGCGCCGGCCGACCTGGTGGTGCT
>NZ_JBTIXF010000177.1:0-223 GCF_055793945.1 Plantactinospora sp. A48
TCAGCAGGTTCCGCTGCACCTTGAACAGGTCGGCCGGGTAACGGAAGTGCGCCGCCAGCGCCGGCGGGGTCTCCGCCTTCGGGATCAGCAGGTGCCCGCCGAACGCCTTGTTCCAGGTCTTCAGCACCGGGTCGTTGGTGTCGAACTCGTAGAGCCGGACCGTGCCGTCGTACGCGTCGACGGTGGCCTTCACCGAGTTCCGCAGGTAGTTGACGTTCTCCCG
>NZ_JBTIXF010000178.1:0-223 GCF_055793945.1 Plantactinospora sp. A48
TCGGCTGAGGAGAGCGACAGCAGGCCCACCTCGGAGAAGCCGGAGTATTCCAGCCCTTCCTTCACCATCTGGCCGACCGTGGTGATCGAGCGCTCCCGGACCGGGCGGGTGGTCATGCCGGCCTGGCAGAACCGGCAGCCCCGGGTGCACCCGCGGAAGATCTCCACGGCGTACCGCTCGTGGACCGTCTCGGCCAGCGGCACCAGTGGCTTCTTCGGGTACG
>NZ_JBTIXF010000179.1:0-223 GCF_055793945.1 Plantactinospora sp. A48
CGGACAGCGCTTTCCCGGTACCCGCGGTCGACGGCGGTTACCCGGCCACCGGGCGGCCGGCCGCGGTTGCGCCATCCGGGACTCGACAGCGGTCAGCGGTCACCCGGAATGGCGGCGGCCGGTGTCGACCGGGCCGAATCCACAATCACATTCCCGACACACGGCACGTTCGGAATGCATAAACCTTCCGCGATGCCGTCTGCCCTTTCAGGGGAGTCCACCA
>NZ_JBTIXF010000180.1:0-223 GCF_055793945.1 Plantactinospora sp. A48
ACGGTGCCGCCGTCGGGCACCCGCATCGCGTCGGTCAGCCGGCCCCAGATGACCTCGTCCACGCCCACCTGGGCCATCTTGGCCCGGCTGGTCAGCCCCATTTTCACCCCGACCAGCCGTTCGCCTCGGGTCAGCCGGCGCTCGACCAGGGCGGTCTGCACGGCGTACGCGCCGTCGACGTCCAGACCGGCCGCCGCCGCGAGCTGCGCGGTGGGCGTCGCGG
>NZ_JBTIXF010000181.1:0-223 GCF_055793945.1 Plantactinospora sp. A48
GATATCGCTCTGCTCCCGGGGGAGTACGCCGTGTGCCGGCTGGCCGCCGGTGCGCCGGTACCCGCCGGCCTGTTGAGCACGGGCGGCACCGGTGTCGTCTCGATCACGGCGGCGGCAGACGAGTTGTCCGTGATCTGCCCGGCTGACCGGGTGCCGGCCGAGGCCGTCGTCGAGACGCCGTGGCGGTGCCTGAAGGTGGTCGGCCCGCTGCACCTGGCGCTGA
>NZ_JBTIXF010000182.1:0-223 GCF_055793945.1 Plantactinospora sp. A48
CCTTCTTTAACACACCGCCGCTCGTCCGGCCCGGACCAGCCGGTCGACCTGTCGGCGGGCCCACGGCAAGCCAAGCTACCGAGGCGTAACTCCGGACCGGCCAGTAGCGTGTCCGGCGTGATTGACATGGAGGCCGCCGTCGGATTCGTGGTGGCGCACGGCGACCCGGTGGAACGGGCCCGCCTGCACCGGCTGCGCACCGGCGCGGACGTACCGCCGGAGA
>NZ_JBTIXF010000183.1:0-223 GCF_055793945.1 Plantactinospora sp. A48
CCAGCCGGATCCGGTTCGCCACGATCATGTGGGCGCACCAGGCCCACCAGAGCAGCGCGAGGACCAGGAACCCCTGCAGCATCCCGACGGCGGTCAGGTGACCCGCGGCGGAACGCGTGATCGTGAAGAACGCGAAGACGAAGACCAGGTCGAAGAACAGTTCCAGCCGGTCGACCCGGACGCCCGGCGCCACCGCCTGGACCAGGGGGTCCCGCGCTGATCG
>NZ_JBTIXF010000184.1:0-223 GCF_055793945.1 Plantactinospora sp. A48
ACGTCCTCGATGCGGACCCAGTGCAGCTGGATGTTCTGCCGGTCGGTGATGTCGGCGGTGTTCCGGGCGTACCGCTCGGAGATCTCGGCCACGGTCCGCAGCTGGTCCAGGTTGAGCTGGCCGCCGTCGACCCGGACCCGGAGCATGAAGTACTCGTCCTCCAGCTCGTGCGGCTCCAGGACGGCGGTGCGTCCGCCGTCGATCCCCGCCCGACGCTGGGTGT
>NZ_JBTIXF010000185.1:0-223 GCF_055793945.1 Plantactinospora sp. A48
CGCTCGGACGGCTGCACGAGCGTGGCCTGCCGATGGCGGTGGTGACCGACAGCCTGGACACCGCGGAGTCGCTGCGCCACCGGTACGACCAGATCGGCCTGGGTGACTACTCCGGATACCTCGCCGTCGCCGGCGAACTGGGCTGCACCAAGCCCGACCCGAGGATCTTCCAGGCGGCAAGCGACGCACTGGCCGTACCACCACAGCAGACCTGCTACGTGGA
>NZ_JBTIXF010000186.1:0-220 GCF_055793945.1 Plantactinospora sp. A48
CTGAGCATCACCGGCGGACTGATCGCCGGCCCCGTCACCACCGCCCTCGCCACCCCCACCACCGCCCACACGACTGCTGCTGCGGTCGCCACCGCCGGCCAACCCACCACCGCCTCGTCGCCGCAGGGCGCCCAGAGTCACATCGACCTGACCGACGAGCAGACGACCAACGCCAAGGCGATCATCGCCGCCACCAAGCACAACGGCCTGGACCAGCGCG
>NZ_JBTIXF010000187.1:0-218 GCF_055793945.1 Plantactinospora sp. A48
GGGGGGGGGGGGGGGGGGGGGGGGGGGGGGGGGGGGGGGGGGGGGGGGGGGGGGGGGGGGGGGGGGGGGGGGGGGGGGGGGGGGGGGGGGGGGGGGGGGGGGGGGGGGGGGCGGGGGGGGGGGGGGGGGGGGGGGGGGGGGGGGGGGGGGGGGGGGGGGGGGGGGGGGGGGGGGGGGGGGGGGGGGGGGGGGGGGGGGGGGGGGGGGGGGGGGGGGGG
>NZ_JBTIXF010000188.1:0-218 GCF_055793945.1 Plantactinospora sp. A48
GGGGGGGGGGGGGGGGGGGGGGGGGGGGGGGGGGGGGGGGGGGGGGGGGGGGGGGGGGGGGGGGGGGGGGGGGGGGGGGGGGGGGGGGGGGGGGGGGGGGGGGGGGAGGGGTGGGGGGGGGGGGGGGGGGGGGGGGGGGGGGGGGGGGGGGGGGGGGGGGGGGGGGGGGGGGGGGGGGGGGGGGGGGGGGGGGGGGGGGGGGGGGGGGGGGGGGGGGG
>NZ_JBTIXF010000189.1:0-212 GCF_055793945.1 Plantactinospora sp. A48
GGGGGGGGGGGGGGGGGGGGGGGGGGGGGGGGGGGGGGGGGGGGGGGGGGGGGGGGGGGGGGGGGGGGGGGGGGGGGGGGGGGGGGGGGGGGGGGGGGGGTGGGGGGGGGGAGGGGGGGGGGGGGGGGGGGGGGGGGGGGGGGGGGGGGGGGGGGGGGGGGGGGGGGGGGGGGGGGGGGGGGGGGGGGGGGGGGGGGGGGGGGGGGGGGGGG
>NZ_JBTIXF010000190.1:0-205 GCF_055793945.1 Plantactinospora sp. A48
GGGGGGGGGGGGGGGGGGGGGGGGGGGGGGGGGGGGGGGGGGGGGGGGGGGGGGGGGGGGGGGGGGGGGGGGGGGGGGGGGGGGGGGGGGGGGAGGGGGGGGGGGGGGGGGAGGGGGGGGGGGGGGGGGGGGGGGGGGGGGGGGGGGGGGGGGGGGGGGGGGGGGGGGGGGGGGGGGGGGGGGGGGGGGGGGGGGGGGGGGGGGG
>NZ_JBTIXF010000191.1:0-54916 GCF_055793945.1 Plantactinospora sp. A48
GGGCGGTGCGTCTTGGTCGACTGCTGTCCTACCGGGAGCTTCGTCCTATCTGGAGCATCGACACGCCGCCGCGTAGCTGCTCAGACCCCTCCACCACGATGAAAATGGCTCCTTGTGTTGGGCCCACTGATGGACAACGAGGAGGCCCCGTCGGTTTCGGTCCGTAAGTCATCGATCTCGCGCGCGCTGCAGGTCCTCGGCGTGCAGGCGAGGGACGCCGTGGACGAGTTCGATGCGGTGGGCCTGGGCCGACACCGCCATACAGCGGAATGGCTTGAAGACCGCAGTTGAAGGCAACGCGGCCGCTGTGGATGAACAACGCTTTCTTCGGCTTGATCACCCGCACTCACCTGCCGCCGACCGCGCGGCGGTCGGCGGTGAGCCGTCACGCGGCGTGGCGCACATCAGGGCCGGCCCGACGCACGCTCGTGCCGATGAGGGGCGATCCGTGGTCCGATGCTGGGGTGGCGGAAGGGTGTTTGCCGTCGGGTGCATCTCGCGATCCGGCGAGGGTCATCCAAGGCGGTCCGCCCAACCCGCTCGCACCAGAGCCTCTTGGGCGACGTCGGCGGCGGCGCGGTCATTGGTGACGATGAAATCCTCCATGGCGGCCGGCGTGCGCCCACCTCGGTCCAGCGCCCTGAGATGCTGCTCGAGCCTTGGACCCGTGTCCCGTTGTCGCAGGCGGCTGCGGACGATGTCGTCATCAGCGGTCAACCTGACCACACGGACTTCGCAACCCGCGAGGCTGCGTACATATGACTCCCGTAGCGGCAGGCTGTCGATGCCTGCGGAGACGACGACGAACTGCGCACCGGCGGCCTTGAAGTTGACCCACACCGCTGCCAGGTTGGCGCACTTGAGCTGGTCATGAAACCTCACGGGTCCGGGGTTCGGTTCCGGAGGCGGCCCGAACTGCGCGAGCATGTCCGTGTCAATGACGGCGGTGACGCATCCTCGGGCGGTCAGGATCTGCCCGAGCGCATCTGCCACGGTGGACTTACCGACTCCGGCGGTCCCGGTGAGAAGCAGAGCTCGGTGCACAGGGTCTCCTGCAGAGTTCGGTGCCTACCGGGCGCAGGCGGGTGTGTGCGCTACCGATTCAACCGGAACCAATAGTTCACCGTCGGTCCCTGGGCAGCCAATCCGCCGCCCAGCGACTCGTACAGTGCCCGGGCAGCGGCGTTCGCCTCACCCGTCGTCAGGAACATCCTCGTCGCACCGGCCTGTGCAGCTCGCCCCTGATACTGATCATGGATTCGTGGCGAACATCCCCCTCGGACGCAGTCCAATACATGATCCATTTGCGGTTACGTAACTGAGCAGCGTGAGGATGTCGGCCGGTAGGTCGAGGTCAATGCCAGTTCGTGTAGGTCGGGACGACGGTGCCGTCTGCGTGCCCAGTGGCCGGGGCGTATCGGTCGGGGTAACGCCGGGGGGCAAAACTCTGGGCGTCATCGCAGTCGAGTTCAGCGCGGCCAGCAATGTCCCTCGTCGGCGTGGCCTGACGAGGTGGAGACCTCGTCAGGCCATCATGATCAACACGACGTAGATGATCTACGGTTCCCGTCGCCGGACGGGCGAGACGGCGATGACAGGTCCATGCGCTGGGAAAATGCGGTTCGTGTTCTGTCCAGAATGGTCCACCGTCTATATGGCCAGTTCGCGCGGCTCGTTACCGAATGTTCGGCAACGAGCCGTTCCGGTTTTGCTCCTTACAATGGGAGCAAATTGGGAGCGGGACGATCCCCGCCAGGTTCCCGGTCGGGTGCTGCCTTCGGGTTGTGGGCCCGGCCGACCGTGTGCTGGCGGCGGTGGTGGGCTCTGACCGGAGCGTGGGTGGTTCCACTCGGGAGGGATGCCGTGGTGGGCGGGTAGATCCCCGGCGTGGGGGGTGGGTCCGGCAAGGAGGTCGGGTGGGTGTTGCTGCCTGGCGGTGCTGGTCGTGGCGGGGGCGGGCGCCGTGTGGGCGACGATCGCCCACCGGAGGTCGCGTTGCGACGATCGGAACCGCCGCGACCGGAACCGTTGTCAGGACGGCCGCCCGATCCCCTGAGAGCCATGCGGCACCCGCCGGAAGGCCGGAAGAGTCCCACCCGGGATCGCGGCCGTGACAGAGGCAAGACACACGACGGCGCCCGGGCGGAGTCCCCCGGGCGCCGTCGTGTGCGGGTTACGCGGTGGTGCAGGTGGGTGACAGACCGGTGGCGCTGCCCGTGCCCTGGAAGCCGAACTCCGTGGACTGACCCGCGGCGATCTGGCCGTTGTAGGAGACGTTCGAGAACTGGACCGCGCCGCTCGTGCCGGAATTGGTCGCGCTCCAGCTGCTGGTCACGGCCGCACCGCTGGGCAGCGTCATGCTCACCCGCCAGCCGCTTACCGGCGCGGAGCCCGCGGTGACGCGTACGGTCGCGACGAACCCGCCGTTCCAGGAGTTGAGCGACACCGTGGCCGAGCAGCCGGACGCCGGCGGCGGCGAGGTGGGCGGGTCCGACGGCGAGACGGTCGGCGAGACCGTGGGTGAGACCGTCGGGGAGACGGTGGGTGAGACCGTCGGGGAGACGGTGGGCGACACCGTCGGGGAGATCGTGGGCGAGCCCGTCGGGTCCGTCGTCCCGCGGCCCTTGTTGAGCTCGTCGAGGACCGCCGTGTACGCGGCCTTCTTCTGGTAGTTGCCGTTGCTGCCGGTGAACAGCAGGCCCCGCTCGGAGGAACGCCACGACTCGCTGTCCGAGATGCCCCAGACCGTGATGCCGGTGCAGCGCGCGACGTTCAGGCAGGCCCGGACGACCTTGCGGTAGTTCGCCGCCTGCCCCTGACCGATGTCGTTGTTGCTCAGGTCGTCGTCGATGTCGAGCTCGCTGAGGTGCACCTCGACGCCCAGGTCGGCGAAACGCTGGATGTTTGCCTGCAGGTCGTCCGTGATGATGCTGTTCGGGTTGTCGTTGAAGTGGCTCTGGAAGCCGACGCAGTCGATCAGCTTCGTGGACCCCTGCGTGTACGTCCTGACGATGTCGTAGAGCGCGTCGGCCTTGCGGTTGCGCCCGCCGCCCTTGACCGTCAGCCCCTCGACGTCGTAGTCGTTGATGCAGAGTTTCGTGCTCAGCCCGTTCTGCTGGACGACCTGCTTAGCGCGCGTGAACGAGTCGCGGATGTAGTCGGTGTCGCCGGCGTCGAAGTAGTCGCCGTCGCCGTTCGCGTCGCGGTCCAGCGTGTGCGGCCACTGCCCGCGTCGCGTCCCCGCGTTGTTGTCGGCAAGCGACTCGTTGACGACGTCCCAGTATTTGATCTTGTTGCCCCAGCGCAGCAGCGCGTTGCCGATGTACGTGTTCAGCGTCGACTGGTTGGCGCCCTGCAACGAGCCGGCCTGCGAGTACCAGACCATGGTGTGACCGCGTACGACCATGTTGTTGGACTGCGCGAAGTTGACGAGCGTGTCCGCGTTGCCGGTGTTGCGCAGCGTGCCGTTCGCGTTGGCGATCGCGTCGGGCTTCATGTCGTTCTCGGGGGTGAGCTGCCCGAACTCGTTGGCGAAGAAGCTGTTCACCCGGCCGGGGCTGGCGGCGGCACCGAAGAACAGGCCGGCCTGGGCGGCGGCGGCGCGCAGCGTGGTCGCTGCCGCTTCGGCGGGGCCCGTGTACTGGGCGACCACGATGCCACCGGCCAACAGCACGGACGCACCCAATGCTGCAAGTTTCGTACGTCTTCCGGTGTGCGTGGTGGGACTACTCACGAGGTATCTCCTCCCCTGATCGACTCGGCCAGCCTCCGTGATGTATCGAGAATTGTCAATCAAGCTCGTCAACTTATCGACATTCTGCCGAAACTTCCGGAGAGTAACGCCGCGGATGTCGGAGGTTCGCCAGGGTCCGAGGGGCGCTGTCGCATTGGCGGATCCGTGGGCACGCCCAGCCGCATCAGCGGGCACTGGTCAGATCGCTCGTGCGAGTTCGGTGAACGCGGCGGCCACCCGGGTCCCGGACGGGGCGTCGGTGGCGAGTTCGTAGTCTCCGCGTCGGAGGTTCTGCCCGAAGGCATGGCCGGTGACGATCGTCTGGGCGGTGCGGTCGGTGCGTAGTCCGCGCCTCGGTCTGAATCGGGTGCTTGAGCTGGCTGCGGTCAGCCTCGATCGGATCGTTGGCATGCCGCTCGACGTGGTGCCACGCCGACGGGACCAGGCCGTCCAGCACCCTGGTACAGGCGGGGGCGGCGTCGGTCACAACCTCGCTGGGCGTGACCTTCAGCGTGGTCAGCGCCCGGCGGAAGAACCGCCGGGCCGCAGCAGCATCCCGACGCTTCGAGACGAGCAGGTCGATGACCTGGCCATGCTGGTCCACGACCCGGCACACGTACCGCCAGATCCCGTTGACTTTGACGTAGGTCCCGTCCACGAACCAACGGTCACCCGGACAGTGGCCAGCGAACCGGGGGGCGTCGGCCAGTAGCGGGGTGAATCGCTGCACCCACCGGTAGACGGTGACGTGATCCACCTCGACACCGCGCTCGACCAGCAACTCCTCCACATCCCGGCAGGAGAGATTGAAACGCGGGTACCAGCGGACCACCAGCACGATCACCTCAGCCGGGAACCGGAACCCGAGAACGCCGACGGCGGCGACGACCAGGACCGGGCACTGGACGACCACCTCACCGGGCAAGGCAACCACACCGGCCAAGTCGGAGTCGATCACGCTTTCACCCAACGCAACAGACCCCCCGCGAGGCGTTGCGCATCACTCGCGAGTCGGGCCGGAGGCTTGCCACGCTGCAGGCGAGCGCCGAGGGCGAGTCGGTGTACCGGCAGATCGGCTTCGACACCGTCGCCCGCTATCGCCTCTACCAGCTCCCCGAGTGAGCTTCCGGCGATGCCGCCCCGGCCGCCCACTTGCCGGCCGGGGCGGCGCCGCCGCGCCCGTCACCACCAACTCGCATCCTGTCTCCCGGTCGAGGCCATCTCGCTCGCGGAACGAGGCCGGCCGGGGACGCCGTCGGAGACCCGCAGGGCGAACTCCAGCACCATGTGGCTGAAGCGCTCCGCCTCTTCCAGGTGCGGGAAGTGCCCGCTGTCGGAGAACTCGGCCAGGACCGCCCCGGGAATGGCCGATCGCAGCATCTCGGCCGGCTCCGGGCCGAATTCGAAGTCGTGCACCCCTGCTAGGACTATCGTCGGTGCGGTGATCGAGGGCAGCGCGCAGCGGAGGTCGAAATCGGTGGCCGGCCGCGGCCAGCACAGTAGCGCACCGGGGAGATGGGCGAACTCGGTCCGCCGCCAGTAGTCGGCGAAGTAGGCGGGGAGGATCTGCCAGAGCCGTGCGGTGGTCTCATGCACCCACCGACCGGCAGGGCGGTCATACGCGGCGACCATCGCCTCGGCATCGGTGCGGTCCCCGTGGGCCAGAGCGTACTGCCTTAGCTTCTCCCGCGCCGCCGCCCGGGTGTGTTGGTCGACCACCGGTGCGGTCGCGTACAGGATCAGGCCGGCCGTCCGGTCCGGGCGGCGCAATGCATGATTCTGCGCGACGAATCCACCGTGCCCGTGCCCCAGGATGAGCACCGGAGCGTTGGAGAAGTCGGCGATCACCGCGTCGAGATGATCGGCGTAGGTGTCGAGGTCGTACCTCGCCCCCGCCGGCAACCGGCTCGAACCGCCCGTGCCCACCGGCTCGAGATAGACCATCGTCAGGCGGTGCTCGAGCAGTGGCATGCGCAGATAGTCTCCGGAGAGCCCAGGGCCACCCGGGTGTACGAAACAGAGCGGGCCTCGACCGCGAATGTGACATATCAGGGAAAGGTCGCCCGCGCGGACCGTGTGCGTCGTTCCCGATCTCGTGCTCATTACAGCTCCTCGGTGACCACGAATGACATCATCAGCCCCCGGCAACCCCCCGGTCGAGCATGTCGGACCGCAGTTGATTTCTACTGACCATTTCCGACGAGGCCACGAGTTCGGATCCACGATGAAAGGGCAGCCAGGAAACCTGGCTGCCCTTTCATCCGCTTAACTGTCAATGCCCGGTCAGGCGGCGCTAGGCACCTTGCCCAGGCCCATCCGATGCGCGTATCGGGTGTACGCACCCGGCCCGAGCGCAGCTACATGTCGCAGACGGCAGAGGTCTTGTCGCTGAAGTTAACGTTCGGGTAGGTCCAAGCATTGTTGCCAGGGTAGTAGTTTCCGTGCGTGACCGTCACGTTGTTCAGGCTGTCGACCTTTTTGTACGGTGCCACATAAAAAATTTCTGCTTTGGTTGCAAAGCGGTAAGGAGCCGGGTTTTGGAACAGGAAGATGTTGTATCCCGTCTTGTTGTATACAGAGGACGTGGCGTCGGAGACGCGATGGCCGTTGCTGAACGTGTTGTCATTGAGGTCCAGGTCGCAGTAACGCCCGTTTGGCGCCTTGTCCTGCACAATGAAGATTCCGCCCGCGCCGTCCTCGTTCTGGTTTTCCCAGAGGCACACACGGTTGGCAGGGCAGTCGCTGGCTGAAGCTTGGGCGCTCGTTGCGATCACCGTCACACCCGACAGCGACACTGCAAATGCCGCAACGATGACGGCGACTCGCTTCGCGGTTCGCACGATCCGATACCTCCTGTGATGTTCGGCCGATTGCGCCGTAAATATACGCTCAGCGCTCTTAACTCCTAGTTGATATCGACTGAACCGCTTGCCTCTGGCCCCAATCCCGGGCCTTGACAAATGAGAAGCTGCAGGTGGGGCGGCTGATCCTGTTCTGCGCACCATGCCCGGACTCTGGGCATATCGGGGGCAGAATTTCCGGTTTTGGATACTGCTGATTTGTGTGGCTACCGGATCTTCGGCGCGCCGAATCGGCGCCCTGACGTCCCGATGAGCAGGATGCCGAAAGATGGGGTGGTGGCGGTGTGGTTGACGGCCTGGGCGATGTACTTGTCTTCCAGGCTTGGTGCGGTCCAGCCGCTCGTGGGGCGGTTGACTCGACGTTGAACGGCATCCCGCTGAATCCGGCAACCGTCGCCATTTACAAGATCGGTGTCTACACCGCGCTCGGCGATACCGGCACCGCACGCGCAGCGCAGCGCGGCGCGGCGCGGCGCGGAAACCGTACGGCCGGCAGAGTTGCCCAGCGCCGAACGATACGGCCGCTTCTGCGTGGACACCGCCTGCGCTTGGACCCACCACGGCAAGCCCGACCGCGCCGTTCAGGCACGGCTCTCCGCGGAACGGCACGCCCCCGAAGAGGTCAACCGCCCCTCGGTCCGCGACCTCGTGTCATCGCTGCTGTACGCCCCGACAGCAACTCCGGCAGGGCTTCGCGATCTCGCAACCCGCGTCGGCGCCACCAACTGACAGTCAGAACCTGCCTCATACAGCACTGACCGACAGGCTCTGGCCGTCGAGCCAACGCTCGACGATCGCGGTGACAGAGCCCAGGCGTGAGGCCTCGGGCCTCGGTCGAACACCCCAAGCGGGATCACACCCGCAGGCGCGCACCCGCCGAACGCACCTCCCGCACCCGGATTGGGAGACGCACCGCGAGGTCGTAGCGCTGCCCGTATGCCCGCAGGTAATCCACGACGTGCCGACGCTCCGCAACTCCTCACCGCCCTGCCTTGCCATCCCCACCCGGCAGCGGGCTGTACGGCGCCGGGAGAACAACGGATGCGTGAAGTCCTCACCCGAGAGCCTCACCGTGATCAAGGCCTCGTTACGCCGCTCTAGCCGGGGTGTTGCTGCAACGATGCAGGACGTGGGAACTGCGAAAACGATGATGCCTGCCATCTCGCCCCTTGCGGGCGAACCGATCAAGCGTGCCGACGCCGAGCGGCTCGCCGCAGTGCTGAAGGCATTCGCCGACCCGGCCCGGCTACGACTGCTCAGCCTGATCCACTCGTCTCCCGAGGGCGAGGCGTCCGTCAGCGACCTCACCGCACAGCTCGGTCTCTCCCAGCCGACCGTGAGTCATCACCTGCGGATCCTCACCGAGGCCGGCCTGCTCGAGCGCGACAAGCGCGGCGTCTGGGCGTACTACCGGCTGATGCCGTCCGCGATCGCCGCGATCGCCGAGCTGCTGACGCCGCCCCGCAAACGGGCGACGAAGAAGACCCGTTGAACGTCACCGTCGGAGCCGCTTGCCACGCCGGCTGACCGGCATCCACCCGACGCACCGTCATCGACCCATGGCAGGGCGCCCGCGCCGTCCCGCTGGCCAGCTGCATCGGTTGCTCGACCGCGATGATCAACTGGACAATGACCTGAGCGAGGTCGCGGCGGTGCTGAAGGTCGGCGACCTCGGGCCGCGTGGCGTCAGGTCCGCTCCGAAGATCGATGAAGTCGTCGTTCGCCGAGGTGACGATCGCCAACTCGCGCAGGTGCGGGCTCTTCGGATCGATCGTGAAGTTACCGACGATGCGTAGGGGATCGGGTTTACAGAGGGGTGGCAGGAGAAGACCACGATGCACGACGTCGGGACGGTGGCCGACCAGCCAGGTGGCCAACACGCCTCCACCGGAGATGCCCACGACGCCGACCGTGTCGCCCAAGCCGGCCGCCACGTTCAACGGTACTGCCGGGGCAGTCGGTGTCGCCGTGAAGCAGGAGAACGGCCTTCGCGCTCACGCGCTGGTGGAGAGGAATTGACTCCGACACCCCGGAAGCACCTCGGTGTCGGCCGCCTCCGCGACGACGGCCCGCGCGGCCCGCGCACTCGCCGACTCGAAGCTCAGGGACTCCGGCGTTGCGTGCTGAAGCCCGTCGCTGCGCAAGGGCCACACGTACACCGTGACGACGCCCACCACGACGAGGGCCGTCAGCACGAGGGCCAGCCGGGTGAGGCGGCCGCGACCTGTACGGGCGAGACCGTTCCGGGGATCGTCGGGCAGGGTCTGGCCTACGCGCAGGGCGCCCAGCAGAACCCGGTTGTCCACCACATCCCTCCTTCCGAGTGCGTCGCGTCCCGATGAGAGCGGCCGCCATTCTGCCCACCCCCCACCGGGCAAACTCTGAAGAAAGTGCGTACCGCCGATCTCATGAGGCCTGGCCGGGGTGTCTGAGCGGGCCTGACGGATGCCGAATTGATCTACGCCGCAGTCAATCCAGTCGCTGTCAAGAGATCCTTCAGTGAGCGTGACTAGGGTCATCCGAGGCTTTGGATCGTGTCAGGGCTCTGGGGTGCGGCGACAGGGGATTCCCGCGAACCAGAAACGCGACGCGGGGGAAAATTCATGCAGGAATCCGGGGGCGAGGGTCGTCTGACTCGCCAAGGCGCGGCTGGTGCGTCGACGCTAGGGACGAGTGCATGACCCCAGCTGATCACCGTCCGTTCAACAGCAGCACACGGGGGGAGAGCCCAGCGGTCGGTCACGCCCGCGACGGCGAAGCAGACCCGCTCCGCCTGCAGATCATGGGCCCGTTACGGGTCTGGCGGGGCGCCACCGAACTCGACGCCGGCCCACGGCAGCAACGCTGCCTGCTCGCGCTCCTGCTGGCTCGCGTGGGCCACCCCATCAGCACGACTGATCTGATCGCGCTGATCTGGGGGCCGGAGTCACCGGCCAGCGCGGTCAACGTGATCCACAAGTACATCGGCGTGTTGCGTCGTCTTCTCGAGCCCAACCTGCCGCCGAGAGCCTCCGGATCGTACCTGTTGCGCAGCGGTGACGGGTACCGCTTCACCGCAGGCCCAGAGATGCTCGACCTGGTCGCGTTTCGCTGGCACGTCGCCTCCGCGAAGGCGAGCGTGGGCAAGGATCGCCTTGACGAGGCGCTGGACCACTACACCGAGGCATTGCAGCTCTGCCGTGGCTTCGCGGGAGACTCCCTGGCGGACAGCAATCGGGCCGCGGCGACCTTCGCGGGCATCGTGGGCGAGTTCTTCGACGCGGTGGTCGACGCAGCCAGGGTCGCCGTTCAGGTGGGCCAGCCGTCGCGGGTTCTGGCACCACTGCGGCTCGCGGCCGAGCTGGACGCGCTACACGAACTCGTTCACGCGAGCCTGGTGACGACACTCGCCGCAGCCGGCCAGCAGGCCGAGGCGTTGGCGGTGTACCGGAGGATTCGGGAGCGCCTCGTCGGGGACCTGGGCATAGACCCCGGACGCGCTCTCCAGGACGCTCACCGCCAGGTGCTGACCCAGACCGCGCTGCCACAGGCCGAGCCGGTGGACTCCGTCGGACCCGCTGTCCGGTCCGACGGCGTGCCCGTCGTGCCACTGGTCCGCCCGGCGCAGCTGCCTCCGGACCTGTCGCAGTTCGTCGGACGCTCGACCGAACTCGCCCTCCTGGGCGACCTGGTGGCCGGCATGCGCGACGACGGGAGAACCAGCCCGTTGGTGGTGGCGATAGACGGCATGGGCGGCGTGGGTAAGTCGACCCTGGCCGCTCACTTTGCACGTCTCGTCGCCGACGAGTTCACCGACGGTCAGCTCTACCTCGACCTCCAGGGCGAGCAGGACGACGACGAGGCTGTCCGCGCCGGCGACGCCCTGCACTCCGTCCTGTACGCACTGGGTGTTCCCGCGTCACAGGTACCCGACACGTTCGACGCGCGCGTCGGAACCTACCGCAGCTTGACGGCGGGGAAACGCGTTCTGCTGCTGGTGGACAACGTGCAGGATCCCGCGCAGGTTCGTCCGCTGCTGCCGAACTCTGCCGAGAGTCTGGTGCTGATCACCAGCCGCCGTCCGCTGCTCGGACTCGCCGCCCTCGACGGTGCCTATCTGCTGCGCCTCGACGTACCAGACCTCCAGTCGGCTCGGGAACTACTGGTGCACCGGCTTACACGCTGGACGAAACGCAGGATCGGTCAGGCGGACGCCGTGATCGTGGACGAGATCATCGAGCTGTGCGGACGGTTGCCGCTGGCGCTGGCGATCCTGGCCGCTCGCCTCACCGCGCGTCCCACACTGTCACTGGAATCCGTCCTCGCCGACCTCCGGGACGGCGCGCACCGTTTGGAGGCGTTTCCGCACGGCGCGGGCGCGCACGATCCACGTACGGCCTTCTCCTGGTCATACCGACAGCTCAGTCCCGGCGCCGCGCGACTCTTCCGACTGCTGGCCGTCGCACTGAGCCCCGGGATCACGGCCCAGGCATGCGTCAGCCTGTCAGGCCAGGATTCGGCCACCACGCACGCCGAACTCGAGGAGCTGACCGAGGCGGCGTTGGTGACCGAGCACGACGACGGACGCTTCACGTCGCACGTGCTGGTCAAGGCGTACGCGCAGGAGTGCCTGCGCGATGTCGAGCCGCCGAAGGAACGCCGGGACGCGGTCAGCCGCCTGCTCCAGTACTACCTGCACAGCAGCTTCAACGCGCAGGTGCTGCTGGCGCCACACCGAGTTCCGATCGAGCCGTCGCCGGCGCTGCCCGGTGTCGTGCCCGAACAGCCGGCGACGTACGAGGAGGCCCTCGCCTGGTTCGCCGCCCAGCGCGAGGTACTCAAGGAGGCTGTCCGGCTCGCGGAGAACCTCGGGTACGGCATCGTGCCGTGGCAACTCGCCATCACGATGCAGCAGTACCTGCAGTGGGCCGGGTACTTCCAGGACTGGGAGGACGTCATGCGCTCGGCCCTGCACGCCGCCCAAGAGAGCGGCGACGAGGTCGGCGAAGCGCACACCCTGCGCAGCCTGGCCGGCGCCCGGTGGTCGTTCGGGGCCAACCATGACGCGCTCGACCTGCTGGCGGCAGCACTGCGGATCTTCGAGCAGAGGGCCATGCCTCTGGAGCAGGCCATGGCACACGCCAACCTGCAGTGGGTGTACGAGGCGCTGGGCCGGCACGAGCAGGCGCTCGTACACGGCGAGAGGGCAGTGGCCCGATACCGCGAGATCGGCTATCGCCGTCCCGTGACCATGAGCCTCTTGTCGATGGGTAGGTCGCTTGCCCGTCTCGGGCGGCTCGAGGAGTCGGCCCATATGCTCGAGCGGGCGCTCGAACTCCACGAGCAGATCCGGAGCGAACTCAAGGCCGGCTGGGACGCGACGTTGACCGCGGTGGAGGGTGAGACGCGCATGGCCATCGCCTCCAACCTCGCGCAGACGGGCCGCGTCCGGGAGGCGGTGGAGCAGCTCGAACTGTCGGCCAACACCTCACGACTTGTGCGTCACCGGGCGAACGAGTTCGAGGCCCTGCACCAGCTCGCCGAACTGTTGATGTCCGTCGGTGACGTCGCGGAGGCAGTCGAGGCGTTCACGCGAGCCGGACTCGTGCTCGACAACTTCCCGGATGGCGGGCCGGAGCGACTGCGGGACCGGTTTGCCCAGCTGGCACAGAAGATGCCGGCTGAACAGGAAGGGAACGGCGATGGGCAGCACCGCCGATCGGATGACGGCAGCCCATCTTGACGCCTTCGAGTCACTCGTGGGTGTGACTCCGAAGAGCTGGTACGCCGAGGGAGGCACCGCCCGCGCGGCGGTGACCCACAGCCGACCAGGAGATCAAGGCGTTGCGGCTGGTCGCCAGCGGGTTGAGCCACGTGATGATCGGCGAGCGGATGGGCGTGACCGAGTCGACCGTCGGCACGTACCTGAAGCGCATCCGGGCGAAGTTGAACGCTACCAACAAGGCAGAACTCACCCGCCGGGCGATCGAACTGGGCTACGTGTCGCCGCATCTGTAGGTCCTGACGCCGATGCCCCCGGCGTCGGCGTCAGGACCAGAACGTTGCTCTGCTCGACGTCGGCACCACCCCACCGGGTGACGCCGCGCCCAACTCCCGCCGTTACTACCGCTTCGCGGCGACCTCCCGCTGACAGGCCTGCCCCAGATCCATCATCTTCTGAACCGACTCCGAGTCGCTCTTCGAGATCGAGTTCGGGTCGACCTCACCGTCGTTGACGGTCCAGCTCTTACCGTCATCGCCCAACGCGGCATGCTCAAGACCCTTGCCCTTGAGGCACTTCACGACATCGCGCATGAAGTCCCCTACCTCCGGATTGGCCGGGTCGAGTTCCCATGGCTCCAGCGGGATCAGGTTCTCGCAAGCCTTGGCCGCCGCGTCTTTCTTCGCAGTGGGAAAATTGCGATTTGCCCGATCCTTCGTGATGTCGAAACCGTGCTCGAGCAAGCAGTCCTCGTACGGCTTGTAGCGCGCCCTCGTGTCCTCCGGGGTGTCGTCGAGGCGTTTGCGGGGACGCTCGGCCTGCTTGGCAGACGCGGCCACGGAGGGTGTTCCACTCTCCAGCGTCGCCACATCCGCCTTGCCACCGGCACCCGCCTGATCGTCGGTGGAGGCCGAACAACCAGCGCCACCAATCACCATCGCGATGGCGACCACGGCCACCGAAAATTTCCTCATCGTGCTGCCATCCTCATCGTGTGCCTTCTGCCGGGCCTTCGGCGTGGTACGGCCCGTCGGCATCCAGAATCACCACTGACTGTCAGAAAGCTGTTTGCTGGCGGCGCCCACCTGGCGTCGACCCGACGGGACCTGGCGTCCTTCCCAAGGGGTGAGCCTCAGGCCGAGGCGAGCGCCTCGGTCGGGGTAAGTCGGGAGGCCCGGACCGACGGATAGACCCCGGCGATCACGCCGACCGCGACGGCACCGCCGAGCCCACCGAACGTCGCCGGCAGCGAGACCACGATCGGCCAGCCGTGGTACACCGCGTAGGCGGCGACGGCGACCATGCCGAGCAGGGTGCCAGCGACGCCGCCGAGCGCGGCCAGCGCGGCCGACTCGGTGAGGAACTGGGCTCGGATCTGGCCCCGGTGCGCACCCAGCGCTCGGCGCAAGCCGATTTCGCTACGGCGTTCCAGCACGGAGATGACCATCGTGTTCGCCACTCCGATCCCGCCGACGAGCAGCGCGACCAGGGCGAGACCGAGGAACAGGGACGAGAAGTTGTTCTCGCTGGCCCGTTTCGCGGCGAGAGCGTCCGACGGACGGGTCACCACGACATCCCCGGGTTGGACGGGCGAGATGGTGGCCGGCAGGACCGCACGGACGGCCTCGATCGCCGATTCTCTACATTGGATGTAGATGACCGTGGGGTGTCCGTCGAAGCGGAGTTGACTGCGGGCCGATTCCCAGCCGACCAGGACCGAGCGGTCAATGTCCGGCGAGAGCGGCGTCTGGGCGAGAATGCCGACAACGGTGAACCAGGTGTCACCGATGATCACCAATGGCCCGGGGTCGGCGGTGCTGCGCAGGTCACTGAAACCGAGCCGGGCCGCGGCGACCGAGCCGAGCACCACCGTCGGAAGCCTCTCGGTGGCGGCGTTGAGCCAGTGCCCGGAGCGCACCTTCGCGTTGATGGCTGGCAGCAGGTCGAGGCGGGCGGCGAGCACCGTCAGGCCCAACCCGTCGCGGGGATCGGTGCGGTCGTTACGGCGCACGAATGTGTGGGTATTGGCGACCGCGCTCGCAGCCGTGACCGGGCCGATGCGCTTCACCATCGCCGGGGCCTCTTCGGGAAGCTTCGGCGGCGGGTCGACGTCGTTCTGGGCCATGGCCTGCAGACTGTTGGTGCCGAGCGCGGAGAGTTCGCGCAGCAGCGCCGCCTGGCTGGAGGCGGGGATCCCGGTGACGACGACCATGGTGGCGATGCCGATCCCGATGCCCAGCGCGGAGAGGGCGGCCCGCGCCTTTCGGGTACGGATGCCGAGCAGCCCGACGTCGAGCAGGTCGAGCGGGGAGAGCCGGATCCGGCGGATCACCGGGCAGCCGCCGTGTCACGGACCAGCCGACCGTCGCGGATCTCGACGCGGCGGGGCAGGCTGGCGGCGATCTCGTTGTCGTGAGTGATGATGGCGATGGTGGTGCCTTCCCTGTTGAGCTGGTGTAGCAGCTGCAGCACGGCGTACCCGTTGGTCGTGTCGAGCGCGCCGGTGGGTTCGTCGGCCAGCACGAGGGCCGGACTGTTGACGAGGGCTCTGGCGATGGCGACACGTTGACGCTCGCCGCCGGAGAGTTGGGCCGGCCGGTGGTTGACGCGATGGGCGAGGCCGACCCGGTCGAGAGCCTCGAGCGCGAGCGGGCGGCGACGTTTGCGTGGGATTCCGGCATAGAGCAGGCCGGTGGCCACGTTCTCGGCGGCGGTGAGGCCGTCGGTCAGGTGGAACTGCTGGAAGACGAAACCGAGCCAGTGACCACGCAGGGCGGAGAGCTGGCGGTCGGCGAGCTCGGCGACGTCCTGGCCACTGATCAGAATGGTGCCGGAGGTGGGGCGGTCCAACGTGCCCATGATGTTGAGCAGGGTCGACTTGCCGGATCCGGAGGGTCCGACGATGGCGAGTAGTTCGCCTTCCACGATGTCGAGGGAGACCCCGCGCAACGCGTCGACCCCGCCGGTGTAGCGCATGCCCACGCCGCGGGCAGAGAGCACGATGCTCACGAGGTGGTCACCACTTTCGTCCCCTCGACGAGGCCGTTGCCCTTGATCTCAACAAGTCCCTTGGCGAAGATGCCGGTATCGACCGCGACCAGGGCCCCACCCTCGAGCTGGACGGCATAGCCACCCTCGTTCAGCGCCAGCAGCGCACCGACCGGAGCGACGAGAACGCCCTTGTGGGTCTCGGCGGCGAAATCGACCTGCACCTCGGCGGCATCGATCTTGGCGATGGTGTCGGGCTTGTCCACAGCGACGGTTACGGTGACCTTGGGTACGGCGTTACTCGAGCCGCCGTTCTCCTCCGCGGGCTTCACGGCGGTACCGATGGCGGTGACCTTGCCGCTGACCGTCCTCTCGTCGGGCAGGTGCACGGTCGCCGGATCGCCCTGCTCGATCGAGCTTGCGTCACCCACCTCCATCTCGAGGCTGGTCGCCTTGGTGGTCTGAGTGACCGACATCAGCGGGCCGCTCGCGTCCTCACCGGGCAGGACGGCGACGGAGTCGATCCGGACCGCGCCGACGAGCACCACCACGTCTCCGGGCTCGATCGTGCCCGTCTCCGGGACGTGCAGGTCTTTCTGCCAGCGCTTGACGGCGGCCCGGAGCGCGGTGGTCAGAACGCCTTCGCCCTTCTGCACCGTCACCTCGGGGCTGGACTTGGGTGACGGCGACCTGGCCGACTTGGACAGCCGGGTACCGGGCTTCGGCTGCTTGCCGACGTCATAGCCGAGGGTCTTCAGATTGTCGGCGACGACCCGCACGTCCCGGCCAACCATGTCGGGGTCCTTCAACGGGCGGTACAGCGGTATGCCGCCGTAGAACAGCGACACCGGCCGGTCGTCGACGCGGTACAGCTGCTGGCCACGCTTGATCGACATTCCCGGCATGGGCAGCCAGGTCACCGTGCCCTCCTTGCCACCCTTGAGCATCTGGGCGGCGCCGTAGCCGAGACGGCCCGTCAGCGACTGCGACGTCGAAATATCCTGCTTCACCAGCGCGAAGGTCTCCACACCAACCGGTTCGCCACCAGCCGGCGGCGGGGTACCGCCGGCCCCGGCGAACCAGAAAACACCGGCCGCAGCGGCGATCCCGGCGACGAGAACAGCGGGGACCACTGTTCTCAGGTAACGTCGGCGCGGCGTCGGGTCCGCGCCGACGGCCGGAATGACCTGAGTGTCAGAATCAGACGACTGCGCTGTTGGGGTCAAGGGCATGACGCCGATCATCAGACGCGAATATCAGGATCCTGTCAGGCCCGACCATGATCTTTTCCGCGGCCGCTGCGTCTCGTCTCGTACCGGTGCGGCAGCGACGAATCGTCCGTCCCGGAAACGGCACCGGACTCAGGGCATTGCCGCCTGACCTATAGTCGGCGTCGTGTGCGCCCATGTGCTGCTCGCGGAGGACGACGAACGGCAGGCCGAGGCGTTGCGCCGCTATCTCGTTGCGGAGGGTCACGAGACCACGGTCGTCCATGACGGCGAGACGGCGCTACAAGAGGCCCGCCAGCAGGAGTTCGACCTACTCGTGCTCGACGTGATGATGCCGAAGCTGGACGGCCTACAGGTCTGCCGGACCCTGCGGCAGGAATCGGACGTGCTGATGCTGATGCTGACCGCCCGATCGAGCGAGGACGACCTGCTGCTCGGGCTGGATCTGGGTGCCGACGACTATCTGACCAAGCCCTTCAGCCCGCGAGAACTGGTGGCCCGGATCCGAACGCTGCTACGCCGCGTCCGCACGAAGCCTCAGGAGTCACCGGCGCACCGGGTCGGGCGCCTCACCGTCGACGAACCCCGACGCACGGTGACCGCCGACGGCATTCCGATCGACTGCACCGCCGGCGAGTTCGCGATCCTGGCAGCGATGATCCGCCAGCCCGGCCGGGTGTTCACCCGGACCCAGCTCCTTCTGCACACCCGTGGCATCGACCGGGAATCGACCGGACGCACCATCGACGTACACGTCATGAACCTGCGGCGGAAAATTGAGGCGAACCCCCGCCGGCCACAACTTTTGCTGACCGTGTACGGCGTCGGCTACAAGCTGAACGCGGCGGTACCGTGACGCGCCAGCGGATCCCGCTGCACCGCAGTCTGGTGGTGCGGCTGCTGGCCACCTCCATACTGGTGGCTGTCTGCGCGATCCTGGCGACCGCCTGGCTGGCCGTCCAGTCGACCACGCGGGCGATCCAGCAGGAGCAGGGACGCTCGCTCGCCGACGACAAGAGTATCTACGACACTCTGTTGGGCTACGCCGCCACCCATCGGGACTGGTCGGGTGTGACCGCAGCGGTCACCGAGCGGGCTGGCAAGCTCGACCGCCGGATCACCCTGATGACCCCGGATCGGCAGCCGATCGCCGACTCCGCACCGGACGGGCCGTCGATGGATACGGCGCGGCCGTCGGCGACCATCGACCCGTTGCAGGTGGACCTGAGCCTGACCGGCGGGACCGATCGGGTCGACGCGCGCGCGATCGGGCCGTACCTGCTGACCAAACGGGAGAGCGCCGTCACCCGTAGCCTGGCCGCACGGCAACTCGCCTGCATCCGCGACCACCTGACAGGCGGCACGATTGTTGTCAGCCCGACCGGGCGGGCGTCCGTGCAGGTGGTCAACCCGGGTGAACGCGACTTCACCATCGCCTGCCCACCCGGCGAGTTGGCCAAGCCCATGCCGAGCGAGGCCGATGGGATCGCGCAGCTACAGACCCTGACGAAACGGTGCCTGCAGGAAAAGGGTGCAGGTGTTCGAGTCGTCATCAATCCAGACCGCACGGCCAGCCCGACCGACGACGCCAAACTGGACAAGCAGATCGACGAATGCCTCCAGAAGTCACGCCTGGCTCAACTGAAGGAGTACGTGGCACCGCCGGCCCTCCTCTTCGTCACCGACAAGTCGCGGGGCACCACCGGACCGGTGTTCAACCTCTCCCCAGCGAACATGATCCGCATCGCCGAGGTGACCGGAGCGGTGCTGGCCGCCACCGTGTTGATCACGATTCTGGTCGGGCGCCGGCTGGTACGACCCCTGCGGGCACTGATCGAGGCCACCCGCCAGTCGGCGGACGAACAGGGCCCGGTGCCGGTGACCACCCGCAACGAAATCGGGCTCCTGGCCACCGCGCTCAACGAACTCGCCGCTCGGCGGGAACAGACCGAGGCGTTACGCAAGACCATGGTCAGCGACGTGGCGCACGAGCTGCGGACGCCGCTGAGCAACATACGCAGCTGGCTGGAGGCCGCCCAGGACGGCCTCGCGCCACTCGACGCGCAGCTGCTCGTCCTGCTGCTGGAGGAGGCATTGCTGCTCCAGCACATCATCGACGACCTTCGGGACCTGGCCGCCGCCGACGCCGGCGACCTGCGCATGCACCGCGAGCCACACGATGTGGCCGACCTGTTGGAGCAGGTCGTCGAGGCGCACCGAGGCGCCGCCGAGGCCGCCGGAGTACGGCTGGGCACCTCGGTGGTCGCCGACCCGCAGGTGGCGCTGGACGGTGCCCGACTGCGCCAACTCGTCGGCAACCTGGTCACCAACGCGGTCCGGCACACCGCCCCGGGCGGCTCGGTCACGGTGCACTGCGCGGTACTGCACGACGAGCTGACCATCGCCGTGGTCGACACCGGAGCCGGCATCGCACCCACCGACATACCCAAGGTCTTCGACCGTTTCTGGCGGGCCGACGACTCGCGGACGCGCAGCACCGGCGGGAGCGGGCTCGGCTTGTCGATCGCCCGCAAACTTGCCGAGGCGCACGGCGGCACGCTCGGCGTCGAAAGCACCCTCGGCCACGGCAGCACCTTCACCATCCGACTGCCGGTCATGGCACCGGTCCCGCACTGACCGCTTGCCCACCCGTGCAGCAGGCCACGCCTCCACTGAGCGTCGGCGGGTGCGGCGGCACGTGACCGTCGGGCAGGGGATTGCGAACCAGGTAGAAGCATGGCGGCCGACACAGAGGGGGACCGCCGCCGTTGGTCGTCTGCGGACGATTGCCCGAGCTGACGGACGGCTAGACGAGTAGTTCCGAAGTCCGGTCAGTTTTCCATTTCCATGCCAGGCATCGACCCCTGACATCGGAATTACCCGTCTAGAGATCAAGTGCAAATCGAATACCCTCCGAAAACGCGGGGTAGCTCAAATTCAGTCGCTGTCCACTGTTCCGGAAGCTCTCATCAAGTGCGCGACGATAGCCTGTAGGAGGCGGTGGTGATGGCCGGGCGGGGGCGTCACGCTTCACGCAACCATGCCTGCGGGTTGCCGCTCACTCCACCGCACCGGTTTCAAGAGACTCTACGGATTGAGGCACCAATGTACAAAAACCTCGTCTTCAGGGCGTTCGCCGTCGCTGCGGCCGCGACCGGCACTGCGGCGCTGCTCCCTGGGGTCGCTCAGGCATCACCGTACCCGTGCCCGAACGGGCAGATCTGTATTTACTCGGGGTTGAACCAAACGGGGTCTGTCGCCGTACTGCCGGAACTCCAGCCCCATGGAGCCACCAAGTTCAAGGCAGAGATCGCCGATTTCCGAGGCTACACCTTCTATAACGGCAAGACCCTCAACGATGCGGCGTCCTCGATCACCAACAACACCAACCAATGGGTGTTCCTGTATCAGGATGGGCACTACAACGGGAACACATTGAACAAGAATCCAGGGGAAGCATCGATCATGCCGCAATCGAAGGCGAACTTCGATGGCAGTCCTGTGTACGATCTTATCCCCCTCCCAGACAACACTGCATCCTCCATCACCGTCGGCCAGTGGTTGAGCTGCAATCACAGCGACTGGCATGATGATTGCCATATGGCTCCTGCGTATCCGAATAGCTGAGACCTGCCCGGGCATGTTTCAGAAGACCAGACCGTCAAACGTCAGCGGCCCTGCAGGCGCTTCACGTTGTCGCCGAAGGTCCATCCCGTCGCCCCGTCCCAGTTCGCCGACCAGGTCATCAGGCCCCTTGAGGCCGGGCACGGAGTTCCAGTCCTGCGTGACCAATGACGTCAACAGGTAGCCGCCGCCCGCCCCGTTCTGCGCCGGCAGGCCCGGGACCCGCTTGTCGTACGGCACCCGGATGGTGGTGCCGTGGATGGTCAGGCCGTTGTTCAGGAACTGCGTCTGCACCCTGATGCCCTGCACGGTGCCCGCCGGGTACGAGTCGCCTGAAGCGACCCCCTGAGACCGGACACCTCCTGAGTTGGCATCCTGCCGAGGAGGAGGAGACGCTGTGGCTCGACAGAGCCAGTACCCCGAGGAGTTCCGCCGCCAGGCAGCGGCGCTGGTGCTCGACTCCGGTCGCACGCTGCGGGACGTGGGCCGGGAGTTGGGCGTCGGTCACGACCTCGCTGGGCGTGCCCTTCCGCGTGGTCAGCGCCGGACGGAAGAACCGCCGGGCGGCGTCGGCGTCCCGACGCGCCGAGACGAGCACGTCGATGACCTGACCGTGCTGGTCCACTGCCCGGTAGACGTACCGCCAGACGCCGTTGACCTTGACGTAGGTCTCGTCCACGAACCAACACGGTCACCAGCTGAGTGGCGGGAGAACCGGGCGGCGTCTGCCAGTAGCGGGGTGAATCGCTGCACCCACCGGTAGACGGTGACGTGATCGGCCTCGACACCGCGCTCGGCCAGCAACTCCTCCACGTCCGGCAGGAGAGGTCGAACCGCAGGTACCAGCGGACCGCTGGGACGATCACCTCGAGCGGGAACCGGAACCCGACGAACGCCGACGGCGGCGGAGACCAGGGCTGGGCACGAGACAGCGACCTCACCGGCCCAGCAGACCACACCGGCAAAGCCGGAGTCGATCATGCTTTCGTCCAACGCAACAGAGCCGTCTGAACTTTCTCGAACGTCTCGGTCCGGTTCCTGGCATCTCCAGTCTGAATGGGATATACATATGAGTCGATGCGATCAGACGGTGACGTGCCACCTCTGGACACCGCAGGCCGGCGAGCCCGAGGCGTCGCCTGCCACACCTTGACCGGTTGACTGGAGATCTCATGAGCAGCCCTCGATCCGCTCCGCCTCGGCAGACTCGGGGAGCAGCTCGCCCGCGCCGTGCCCGGCTCAGGCCCACCGCGCTGAGCATGCTGTCGGTCGTAGCGCTTGTCCTGACGTACGTGGTAGCCACGCCGGTCGCATCCACGCCAGTGGCCCTGACCACGAAAGTAGCCGCCGCCTACGTCAAACTGGGCAACCGGACCACCGGCAAGTTCATCGACGGCATGGGTCGGACCACCAACGGCGCCGCAGTCGGCCAGTATTCCTCGTCGTCCAGCGACAATCAGCAGTGGACGATCGAGGCCGTCGGCGACTACGTCCGGATCAGGAATCGGGCCACCGGCCTGTACCTGGACGGGATGGGCCGCACGACGGGCGGATCCATCTGCGGCCAGTGGAGTGACAGCGGCAGCACCAACCAGCAGTGGACCCGGGAGGACTCCGGCGGCTACGCCAGGTTCAGGAACCGGGTCAACGGGCTGTACCTGGATGGCGGGGGCAGCACGTCCGACGGCGCCAACCTCGTCCAGTACGCGAACAGCGGCAGCACCAACCAGCAGTGGATCGTCACTGACGTGTCGACTCCGGGATCGGGCACGATCATGGTGGACGGCAACAACATCCGCGCCGGGAACGTCAACGGCCTGACGTTCAAGGGCTTCGGTGCGCTCAGCGCCAACAGCACCAGCGAGTTGCTGATGGATTACAAGGCCCAGAGCCCGACCGCGTACGCGCAGCTGCTGCGGGTCCTCTTCGGTGGGGAGAGTCCGGTCTTCACCAACGTGAAGATCGAGATGGGCAACGACCGTAACAACTCCACCGGGCCGGACCCCTCGACCATGCGTTGGGAGTCGGAGGCCCCCAACGTCAAGCGGGCGCAGGGCTTCCAACTCGCGGCCGACGCGAAGAAGGTCAACCCGAACGTCAAGGTGTCCCTGCTGCGCTGGAACTCCCCCGGCTGGGTGAACAGCAACGACAAGGTCTACACCTGGTTCAAGAAGACCATCCTGAGCGCGTACCGGACCTACGGGTTCATGGTCGACTACGTCAACCCGGGTCTCAACGAGCGCGGGGCGGACCTGAACTGGACCAAGACCTATGCCAACCGGGTCAGGACCGACAGTGCCGACTTCGCCAACTCGACGGAGCAGTCCCGGTACAACCAACTCAAGGTCGTCATCTCCGACGAGGTCGGTGTCGGGTCGTTCGGCGGCAGCATGATCAGCGACGCCGGCCTGCGCGACGTGGTGGCGGCGGCCGGCTACCACTACAGCCCCGACGACGACAGCGCCGGCAACTTCAAGCGCCTGGCGATGGACTACAACAAGGAGATCTGGAACAGCGAAGCACAGGCGACCTTCGGCAATTCCGCCTTGCGCCCCAACAACAACATGCGGTCCCCGTCGGTGGTCGGAACCGGCATCGGCGGCACCAACAGTGCGCTGGAGATGGGAAACACCATCATCAAGGGATTCGTCAACTCGCGCCGGACCAACTTCATTTACCAACCGGCCATCGGGTCCTTCTACGAGGGTGGGCAGTACTCCTACAAGGAGGTCGTCAGCGCCCGTGATCCCTGGTCGGGCTGGCTGCACTACGACGCTGCCATCGACGTGCTGCGGCACTTCAGCTGGTTCGCCAAGACCGGCTGGGAGAACTCCAGCAACACGGCCGGTATCTGGCGCGCCGTCCCCGAGTCCAGCTACACCGGAGCCACCGGGACGAACCCGGTGGTCGGACGCAACGGCACGCCCAGCTATCTCACGCTCGCCGCGCCCGACAGGCGCAACTTCTCCACGGTCTTCATGAACGACAGCGAGTACACCCAGTCGTACCGCCTCCAGCCGGTGAACATGGCCTACTCCGGCACTCCGGCCCTACAACTGTGGGAAACCCGCGCGGCCGACCCCGGTCAGGCGTTCAACGCCAACTACCTGAAGCACCTCGGCAGCGTCCCGGCCGATGACGGCGGGGGGTACGCCGTGACGGTCAGGCCGAACTCGGTCGTCACCGTGACGACGCTGGACAACCACACCAAGCCCGAGTACCTGGAACCCCTGCCGGTGGAGGGCCAGCGCACCGTGCTGGACACCGACATCTCCGGCGACGTGCAGAACACCAGCGACAACATCCTCTACGCCGACGACTTCGACTACTCCGGCAAGACGGTCCCGGTGATCGGCAGCGGCGGCACCATCACGGGCACGGAGGACTTCATCACTTCGCGTGGCGACGCCAAGAGCGTCATCCCGCGCTACACCAGCGACCGCAACGGCGCCTTCGAGGCGTACCAGCCGGACGGATCGACCAACTACGTACTGCGCCAGCAACTGGACAGCCCGAGCCAGGGCCTGGGCGGTGCGTGGAACGGGGGAGACGCGGTCACCAGGATCGGTGACAGCCGGTGGCTCAACTACAAGGCCAGTGTCGACGTCTCCTTCGAGAACAGCAGCACCCAGAACGGCGCCAACTACGCCCGGCTGGGCATCCGCGAGCAGCACGGTGACAACGGTGCGCCGTACTCGGTGAGGTTCACCTTCGACGGGGGCTGGCAGTTGCTGGTCAACAACAACGCGGTCGCCAGCGGCAACGTGGTCAGCGGCGCCGGCGGCGTGCGGATCGGTGGGTTCAACACCGCTCACGACGCGTGGCACAACATCGCGCTGAGGGGCGCCGGAAGCACGGTGACCGCCTACCTCGACGGCGTCACACTGGCCACCTACACCGACCCGAATCCCAAGCTGTCCGGCCGGATCACGCTGGGCAGCGGCTACTACTTCACCCGGTTCGACAACCTCCGGGTGGAGACGGTCGACGGAAGCCCGCCGTACTACTCCGAGGTGCTGGACAACCTGGAGATGTCCGACCTGGCCAACCCGCCCGCCAGGAAGCTGGTGTACGGCGGGTCCTGGGCACACGAAAACGGTAAGGGGATGTACAACATTCAGCGGACCCTGTCAACCAGCCAGGGAAGCGGCTCGACGCTGACCTACACGTTCGCCGGCACCGGACTGGACATCATCGGGCCGAACAACGGCTCGGCCGTCCTGCAGGTCACGGTGGACGGTACGGTGGTCAACTCCGCAGCGAGCACGCTCGCCTCTCCCGAGTTCTATCAGACGTACGCCCTGCGCAACCTCGGCGCCGGCACGCACACCGTGGAGATCAAGGTGCGCAGCGGCAGTCTCGTCGTGGATGCCGTCGGGGCCGTCCGGCCGTGACGCCGGTCGCGCCGGAGGGCCAACCGGGCCCATCCTGCACAGGCCGCCCGTACGGGAGCGTCCGTTGGCCACCAGCAACGGGCGACAGGGCGGTTCGCCTGTTCGGCGGTCATTGAAGTGACCCCTTGAGACTGAACACCTCCTGACTCGGCATCCTGCCGAGGAGGAGGAAACCGCTGTGGCTCGACAGAGCAAGTACCCCGAGGAGTTCCGCCGCCAGGCCGCGGCGTTGGTGTCGACTCCGGTCGCACGATCCGGGACGTCGGCCGGGAGTTGGGCGTCAACCACGAGACGCTGCGCAACTGGGTCGACCGGATGCGGCAGGAACGCGACGGCGGCCATCCCAGTGACCTGGCCGCTGACGAGCGGGCCGAGCTGATCCGCTTGCGGCGGCAGGTCGCCCAGCTGGAGCTGGAGAAAGAGATCCGGAAAAGAGCCGGCTTTCTTCGCGAGGGAGATCCGGTGAACATGTATCCGTTCACCGAGGCGGAGCAAGCCGGCCAGCGCACCGTCAAGCGTGCGTGTGAGCTGCTTCAGGTCTCCCGGTCCGCCTACTACGTCCGCAACCAGCGGAGCACCCGCGAGCGCGTCGACGAACAGCTCACCATCAAAATTCGCGAGGTGCACGCAGCGTCGAAGGGCACCTACGGAGCGCCGCGGATCCACGCTGAGCTCGCCGAGGCCGGTCTGCGACACGGCCGTAGACGCATCACCCGCCGGATGCGTGGCGCCGGTATCCAGGGCAAGAGCCCTCGCCGCTGGCAGGGCACCACGATTGCTGACCCGAACGCGGGCACACGGCCCGACCTGATCGGCCGGGACTTCACCGTCGACCCCGCAGCAATCGACAGCCGCTGGTGCGGCGACATCACCTACATCAACACGTGGGAAGGCTGGCTGTATCTGGCCATCGTCATCGACCTTGCCTAACGCCGCGTCGTGGGCTGGGCCGTGGCCAAGCATCTCAAGAACGATCTGGTCGATGCCGCCCTGTCCGACGTGTTGCGGCGCCGCCGGCCTGGCGATGGGCTGATCGGGTCTGTTGCGTTGAGCGATGACTTGATCGACTACCGATCTGATTGGTGTGGTCTCCTTGGCTGGTGCGCTCGTCATCCCGTGTCCGGCCCTGGTCCCCACCGCCATCGGCGTTCGTCGGGTTCCGGTTCCCGTCCGAGGTGATCGTTCTGGCGGTTCGCTGGTACCTGCGCTTCAACCTCTCCTACCGGGATGTGGAGGAATTACTGGTTGAACGTGGTGTCGAGGTGGACCACGTCACGCTCTATCGGTGGATGCAGCAGTTCACTCCGCTGTTGGCCGACGCCGCCCGGTTCCACAGGCACTCACCCGGCGACCGGTGGTTCGTGGATGAGACCTATGTCAAGGTCAACGGCATTTGGCGCTACGTCTACCGGGCCATCGACCAGCACGGGCAGGTCATCGACGCACTCGCCTCATCCCGTCGCGATGCCACGGCGGCCCGCCGGTTCTTCCAACGAGCGCTGACCAGGCTGAAGGGGCCCCCGTCCGAAGTCGTCACCGACGCCGCCCCGACCTACCCCGCCGTCTTGGACGAGCTACTTCCGTCGGCCCGGCACCACGTGCAACGACACGCGAACAATCCGATCGAAGCTGATCACAGCCACCTCAAGCACCGGCTCAGACCGATGCGCGGATTACGCACCGACCGCACCGCCCAGACGATCATCACCGGACACGCCTTCGTGCAGAACCTACGACGCGGACACTACGAACTCGGACTCGATGCCCCGCCCGCGCTGTGGGTAGCCGCCGCGTTCACCGAACTGGCCCGAGCGATCTGACCAGCACCCCTGCCGCAGCTCGCCATGTCCACCGATCCAACAACGCAACAGCGCCTGGCCTACTACCTGTGCTTCGGCCCCGCAGACACCGACGACGAGACCCTGATCCGGATCGCCGGCTCCCGTTGGGCGATCGAGGAGTGCTTCCAGACCGCCAAGACCGAGGTCGGTCTGGACCACTTCCAGGTGCGCCGGTACGACGCTTGGTATCGCCACATAACCCTCGTTCTGTGCGCCCACGCCCACCTCGCCGTCACCGCCGCCCACGCAAAAGAGGGGGCACCGAATCCGATGACGGGCTCATTCCCCGCACCCTCGGCGAGGTCCGCCGTCTCCTGGCACACCTGATCACCACCACCCGACCCTTCGACCACACCCATCGATGGTCACGATGGCGACGTCGACACCAGTACCGCGCCAAAGAGGCCCGCTACCAGCGAAGACATCGACTTCATCAGGTGCGGCTGGAGTACTAACGCCGCTACCGCCCGACAGTCACGACAGACTCACCGTCTGCACATCGACCAGTCGCTATCCATAGCGAACCCGCCTGAAGTCCTCCAACCAGACACAACGCATAGATCAAGTCAATCAACTGCGGACCGTCCTCTGACATACCCACATTCGGATTCGGTCGGAATTCTGTCGCGCAAGGCGTCCGCCCTTGGACAGTCGAGGGCGGAACGCCAACCAGGACATCGTGAGCACCAAGGAGACGACCATGAACAGACGAAAACTGGCCGGCCTGTTTTCCGCCGGCCTGATGGCGATCTCGGCCGGCCTGGCCATGGCGGGGCCCGCGCAGGCCGCCACCCCGGCCAAGCCTGCCGCCGCAACCGTCAAGCCCTTCGGGATCGGGGCCGCCGTCGTGCTGCAGAACCGGGCCAGCGGCAAGTGTCTCGATGTGGCCCGCGGGTCACTGCAACTCGCCGCAGTGGTATGGAGTTGGTCCTGCGACACCAACAACTCCAACCAGAATTGGCTGATCGAGTCGGCGCTGCCCGGCTGGGTCTCGCTTCGAAACCTGCACAGCAACCTGTGCCTGGACTTGCGCGCTGGCACCGGCAACCCGGTGCACAACGGCACGACGGCCCAGCAGTGGGACTGCTTCCCGGGGTCCATCTCCACGGAGAACTGGCAGCTCAACGTCTCGCCCGTGGTCCCCGGCTACCTGACCATCCCCACCCAGTCCGCTAACGGCCTCTGCCTCGAGGTCGCCGGCGGATCCGGAGCAAACGGGGCAGCGGTCCAGGTAGCGACGTGCGCGGGCCCGGTCGACCGTCAGTTGTGGCGCATCCTGAGCTGAACCTGACGCGCAACCGGCCCGGTACCCGAGAAGTCGGGGCCGGGCCGGTTGCGATTCGATCCACCCGAGTTGCCGCCCTGCGCCAACTCGTCCCCTAAGCTCCGGCACCCGTCATCGCCGACGCCCTCGGCTGCTACACCAGGTCATCGACTCCGGTCAGGCGCCGTTGGCGCTTACGCACGCGCTACGGCTCGAACGTCCCGGCGGCATCGCGCGGTGACCGTCTCTCATCTACACAACACGTCCATCACGGGCAAGTCGTACACGACTCCCGTGGACGCAACCTGGACGCGTCCAGATGAGGCCCCGCAAACTGGGCAGACCGCAGTGTCTTGCGGCGTCCGAGCCCGCACCACAATCCACTCACCCTCATCGACAACATCCTCGATGACCAGCGGGGACAGCCCCGAGAACACCATCTGTACAAGCTTGCCGGCATCATCCACATCGGAAGCAACGACGCCCCGCTGCCCTCCGTAGCCACCGAATGTGAGACAGGGCCGTTAGATATCCACACTCCCTGGCCTCGATGGCCGTGATTGTCGTGCTACGAGTCGAGGGATTCGATGACCCGCTTGCGGGCGTGTTGGTAGATCACGGAGCTGCGGAACCCAACGATCTCGCGGCGTCCGCTGAACTTGTCCATCAGGAACGCGTGCAGGCTGTCCACGCTGGGCACGGCAACGTGGACGAGGAAGTCATCGCCGCCGGCCACGACGAACACCGACAGCACCTCAGGCAGCGCCATCGCGTACGCCTTGAAGCCCTCGATCACGGTGCGGCTGAGCGGTCGGACCTGCACGTGTAGTAAGGCTTGGACGCCGCGGTTGAGCGCGGCGAGACTGATCTCGGCGTGGTAGCCGGTGATCACACCGCGATCCCGTAACGCCCGCACGCGCTCTAGGCAGGTCGACGGCGCGATGCCGACCGCATGAGCCAGTTCACGGTTCGTCTGCCGCGCATGTGTCTGTAGGTGCTCAACGATCGCCGAATCAAGTTCGTCCACGACCGGGATTATGTCGTATCTGCCGAACGTCGTACGGCCCGGACGGGCCAACACCTTCCGAGTGGCTACTGTCGACCCGATTCAAACGACCGGATGACAGGAGTTACCATGGTTTCCGCCACCGTCGATGCCCCCATCGAGTTGATCCACGAGCGCGTCGTCATGCAGCAGGGCGCCCAGTCCGGGTTGCCGATCATCGTCGCGGTGCATTCCACCGCGCTCGGTCAGGCCATCGGTGGCTGTCGGCTGACCCACTACCCGGACTGGCGCGACGGCCTTACCGACGCTTTGCGGCTGTCCACCGCGATGTCCGACAAGTGCGCACTGGCCGGACTACCCAACGGCGGCGGCAAGACCGTCGCTGCACTGCCACCGGGCCGGGTGCTCGACGCCGCCGCACGTCAGAGCGTGCTGCACGATGTGGGCGACGTGATCGCCAGCCTGGACGGCGCCTACGCCACCGGGCCCGACGTGGGCACCAGCCCAGACGACATGGCCACGATCGCCGAGCGGACCCCGTACGCGTTCTGCCGACCGGTACGGGCTGGGGGCAGCGGCGACTCCTCGGAACATACAGCCGTGGGTGTATTGGCCGCCCTGAACGCACTGTGCGCCGAGCGGTTCGGCTCGGCCGACCTGTCCTCGCGCAGCTTCGCTGTGCTCGGGCTCGGCCGCGTCGGCGGTCACGTGGTTCGCATGCTCGCCGATGCCGGTGCCACGCTGGCAGTCAGCGACGTCGATAAGGACAAGAGGGCGCTGGCCGACCGATACGGCGCCACCTGGACCAGCCCGCAGGACTGCCTGACGGCCGACGTGGACGTCCTAGTCCCCGCCGCGCTCGGCGGCGTGCTCACCCCGCAGTCGGTGCCAACGCTGCGCTGCGCCGCGATCGCCGGACCGGCCAACAACCAACTCGACGCCCCCACCACCGCCGAGCTGCTGCACGAGCGCGGCATCCTCTGGGCGCCGGACATCGTGGTCAGCGCCGGTGGCATCATCCACGCCACCGCCGTCGAGCTGCACCACGAGACCTCGGAACAGGCAACCGTCCGGGTGCGCGGCATCGCCAACACCCTCGCCGACATCCTGCACACCGCCCGCGCCACAAGCTCGACCCCCGCGGCCGCAGCCCGATACCGCGCCGACCAACGTATGCGCAGCGGCCCCCGCCGCCCGGCCACCCACGGCCGATGACCGCCATGAACCGCAGCGACCAGCACCACACGACCGCACAACCGGACACACCCGCACCCCCTTCGGACCGGGACTCTTCCGGCGGTGTGCAGACGAGCTACGACGCGGTGGCGGCCCAGTACGCCGCGCGACTCGGCGACGAACTCAGCCACAAGACACTGGACCGTGGCCTGCTACGCGCCTTCCTCGACCTGGTCGGTACGGGCCCGATCGCAGATCTGGGCTGCGGACCGGGCCACATCACCCGCTACCTGGCCGCCCGGCACCCTGTCGTCACCGGCATCGACGTGTCACCGCGCATGATCGACATTGCTCGCGCGGCAGCGCCGGACGTCACCTTCACCGTCGGATCGCTGCTCGACCTGCCCGCGGCTGACGAAGCCTTCAGCGGTCTCGTCGCCCTGTACTCGATCATTCACCTCACCGACACCGACAGGAGCGCGGCCTGCCGCGAATTCGCCCGAACGCTGCGTCCCGACGGCTGGCTGCTCATCGCGTTCCACACCGACGCACCCGGGTTCCCAAGCGGGACCGCCAACCACCTCACGACGCTGTTCGACACCGCCGTGGACCTCACCTTCCGATTCCTCGCTCCCGACGAGGTCATCGGCGACCTGGAGACCGCCGGCTTCACCATCACCGCAACCACAATCCGTCGACCAGTCGCGACCGAGTACCCCAGTCGCCGCTGCTACCTCCTTGCCCAGCGACATCAGTGATCACCCCACGTGACTGGAGTCCTCCGCTGATCCTGAGCGATTGGCATTGGGCCGATTGCGATCAACCAGGGCTACAACTCCAGCCGACTCCTCTGCCTGACACAACATCCGCTCACCTGCATATCAAACGCCGACTGAGAACCGAGGACGATTGGCACAGCGAATATGTCATTCGTCACGCTGTTTACGGATGAGGGTCAGGAGGGCAGCGTGTGTCCGTCCGTCGGCGGCTACGACAAGGCCTCCAGCGCCAGTATGCAGCGGTTGACCCTCGATCCCGGTCACCACGCAACCGGCCGCCTCGCACAGGGCAATTCCGGCGGTGAAGTGAACGCTGTCGCGCAGATGGCCATCTGTGACATAGGCGGCGCGGCGCCCGGCAGCGACCCAGGCCACGGCAAGTGTCGTGGACACCACCCTGGGGCGGAATTGTTCAATGAAGCCCTCGTCGGCCAGCATCCGAGCGGCCAAGAAGGTGTCCTTATTCGGGAACGGCGGATCGAGATTGACGTCGACCAACCTGGACGCTGCCGACGGAACGAGTCGCTCGTCCACGCCGCCGCTGCGCACATACGCGGCGTCACCGGCGGTCCAGAACAGCTCCTCGTTGAACGGATCCGCCGAGGCAGCCACGGCCACGCCCGCCTCGGTCTGCAACGCCACGTTGACCGAGACGAGCATGTTTCGCGCGGCGTAGTTCAATGTTCCACACAGCGGGTCGACCAGCCACATCCGCCCGCTTCCCTCTAGACCGGTGCGTCCTCCTTCCTCGCCCAGCACCACATCGTCAGGACGCGCGGCGCGCAAGATGTCGACGATGGCCTTCTCGGCATCGAGATCAGCAGTGGTGGCGAAGTCACCTCCAGCCTTATCGATGCGAGCCAGCGACGATCCGTAGTGAGAGCGGACAACCTCAGCGCCGGCTTTCGCTGCGTCAATGACCAGCGCCTGATCGGTGATCAACATAGATTGACAACAGCCGGGTTCCGCATTCGGCTACCGGAATGTGGCGGTGTGTTTGTCCGGCGCTTATGAGCGTCGTAGACGTCGGCTGTTTGAGGACGGGCCGCCTGGTAGGGACGAGTCATGACTCGCCCAGGTCGTGCCGGAAGGCGTAGGCCACGGCCTGCGCCCGGTCGCGGGCGCCGATCTTCGCGAACAGGTGATTGACGTGGCTCTTCACCGTCGCCTCACTGACCGTCAGGCGAGAGGCGATCTCGGCGTTGGACAGGCCGCGGGCCATCAGCGACAGTACCTCGGCCTCACGCGGCGTGAGACCGTCTGGGAACTCCGGCCGCGGCGCCGGCTCACCCGCGATGGCGTTGACGAGATGCCGTTGCACGGCCGGGTCGATGACGGCGTGGCCGTCGAGCACCTGCCGCAGCGCCTCATAGATCTGCTCACCGCTGGCGTCCTTGGTCAGGTAGCCGCGGGCGCCGGCCCGTAACGCTTCCAGCACCGACCTGTCGTCCGAGTACGTGGTCAGCACCACCACCTTGACCTCGGGTGCCTCGGTGCGCAGGCGGCGGGTGGCCTCGACCCCGTCGCACCGCGGCATTCTCAGGTCCATGAGCACGACATCCGGCCGCACGGCGTGAACCAGCGTGACCGCCTCGGTGCCGTCGGCGGCCGCACCCACCACTTCGACGCCCTTCATCAGAGCGAGCACCATGCTCAGCCCTTCGCGGACCACCCGCTGGTCGTCGGCGATGAGCACCCGGATCATGCCGGCACCGCCAGCTCGACCCGGAACCCGTGGCCGGTCGCGCCCGCACTGAGGGTCCCGCCAAGCAGCTCGGCCCGTTCACGCATCCCGGTCAGCCCGTAACCGTCTGACTCGTCGGGAATCACGGGCGGCTGAGCGGCGAAGTCCTCGACGATCAAACGGGTGGCCGTCGATTCGTAGGCAAGACGCAGGGAGACGCGCGTCGGCGAGGCGTGCTTGGCTACGTTGGTCAGCGCCTCCTGCGCCACCCGGTAGAGGGCCAGCCGCGTCTGCGACCCCAGCGGGTGCGGCTCCCCGGATACCGCGAAATCGCACGGCACAGCCTGGTCCCGGGTGAACTGCGCGGCCAGCGCGGTCAGCCGGTCCGGGCCGGGCAGATCGTCGTCGCGCAGCATGCCGATGGCCCGTCGAGCCTCCTCCAGGCCGGCACGGGTGAGGTGGTGGGCGCGGTCGACGACGACCGGCAGTCGCGGGTCGCTCGGATCCTCGGCGATCAGCATGCGGGCGCCCTCCAGCTGCAACGACAGCCCCGACAGTGAGTGGGCGAGAACGTCATGCATCTCCCGGGCCAGCCGCTGCCGCTCGGCCAGCACGGCCGCCTCGGCCAGCGCTGTCTGGCCGGCTTCCAACTCGGCGAGCAGCCGCTTGGTCTCGCGCTGCGCCTCAGCCAGCCGGAACGCCAAATACATCAAGCCGAACAGGACGGCGAACCCGGCGAGCACGGCTAGCAAGCCGAAGTCCTGCCCGGTGATCGAAGCCACCATCTCGAGCACCACGAACGCCGCGATCAACACCGGGACGGCCACCCGCACTGGCATCAGCCCGGTCGCGGCGCACAGCACCGAGACCAGCACCGCCACCGAGCCCGGACCGCTCGGCTGCACCGCCACCAGCGTCACCGAGCTGACCAGCATCGCCCCGACGAAGACCACGTGCCTCGGCCGGATCGGCAGTTTGGCGGTCGCGTTGCGGCCGAACACCCCGACCACGAACATGGCGGTGGCCAGCATGACGATCAGCCGCTTGCCGGTCAGCCCGAATCCGGGCTCGGCAGTGGCGGCGGCCCACACGAACCACGCCAGCATCAGCGGTGTCAGCAACTGCATCCACCGCACGACCAGCAGACGGGTCAGCGCGGGCTCCTCGGTCTGCACCCCTAGAACCTAGAGGAATGTCGCTATCGCGGCATCGGCGCACGGTTGTAGACACGTCTGCACCCCCGGGTGGAGACGGAACTTCGATCCGCGCGCCGATGCTTCATCCCGGCTCTGGGACGCAGGCTGAGCGGCGTGAAAAACGACCACTTGAACACCGTAGTCAAGCTGTTGGCCGCCTTCCTGGTGATCAGCGTATCCACCGTCGTTGCCGTGGTGCTGATGCGCCACAACCCCGTGCTCGTCACCACGGCCGTCTGGGTCCGCACGCCACTGGTCGCGGCCAGCGCGGCGGTGCTCCTGCTGTTCGCCCGCCGCGCGGCCGCCGGTCACCGCAGCTCGTTCCGTCGGCTCCGCATCATCTCGATGGTGGTGCTGGCCGCGATCATCGGTGTCGTCGCCTGGCCGGGCGCGTTCCCGGTCTGGCTGCGTATCGAGCAGGCCGTGTGCGGCGTGTTCATGCTCAGCGTCGTGGTCCGCACGAATCTTCGGGTGGTTCGGTCGTCCATGAAGGCCGACTCGGGAGAACCGCCGACCACCCTCGTCGCACGGCAATAACCCGGGGCCGTGACCGAGAGCGTCGGGATCGGCGACCTGCCCCGGGCGGGCGAGCTTTCCGAGGTACGCCGGACCGCCGCGCTGGCCGGGATCGACGACTACCTGGCCGGGCTGCCACAGGGCTACGACACGATGCTGAGCCGGGTGTTCTTCGACGGATCACCGAGGAGGGCAGCCACGAGGAGCTGATGGCGGCCGACGGGCGCTACGTGGCGCTGTTCCGCCTGCAGGCCAGCGGCTACGACGTCGAGGCGGCCCCGCGATGAGATGGTTCCTGGTCCGGGTGATCGGCACCAGCATGGCGCCCACCTTCGCCGACGGGGACCGCCTGCTGTTCCGGCGGACCAGCCGGGTCGCGGTGGCGGACTGCGTGGCGTTCGAACCGCCCGAGATGTTCAGAGGCGACGGGTCGGCCGGTCGTCCGCGCTGGCTGGTCAAGCGGGTGGCGGCGCTGCCCGGTGACCCGCTCCCAGGGGCTTTCCGGGTCGCGACCGGCCTGATCGACCCGGCGGTGCCCCCCGGGCGCCTGGTCGTGCTGGGCGACAACCCGGAGAGCCTGGACTCCCGCCACTTCGGCTATCTCGACCTCGGGTCGGTGGCCGGGGTCTACTGTCGTGCGGTCCCGCGCTGAGTAGGTGCGGGCTGCGCGGCGGGTGCTCATTGTCTGGAGGGCTACAGAGCTGTCGCGGCGGCGATAAGGCGGGTGGACAGCGAGCGCGGCAAAGGGACGACGAGGAAGCCGCCCAACTGCTGCACCCAGACGACGCCACCCGAATCCGCCGGGCCCTCGACGACCTGGGCTACACCCTCATCCCCGAGGAACCCCTCTGGCGGCGCTACGACGGCACCTGGGATCCCGACACCTTCGCACCCAGCGACGCCACATGGTGGGTCCGCTACTTCGACTACCTTTGACCCGAACCGAGAAGACCATTCCTCATGATCGTCTAGCCGGACGTGTCACCCAACATCTGACATCGATCCGTCACGCATCAAGTGGGAGCCCGACGCCGTAATCACGGCAACGCGGTTCGCGTAACAATCCATAACTTTCACTCGCAACCTCATCTTCTTGCGGAATATCAACGACCGGGTGGCCGATGGCGACTTTGGTATCGCCTGGTGGGGAGATCAGACGATCACCAGCCGCTGGGGCTCCGGCGGCGAGAGCGGCTGAGCCTCGACGACTCCCCGAAAGGAATCTGAATGTTTGACTCACCAGTGCTGTCCGGTGTGGCGCTCATCGTGTCGTTGGTGTGCGCGTACCTCAGTGACAAGATCGCCGCTCGGAAGGGGGCGCGGCACGCCGGCTTCGCCGTGCTGGGCTTCGTCCTCGGGCCCATCGGGTTGGCGGTCGCCATGCTGAGGAAACCGGTGGGGCTCGGTCGGCCGTAACGGCGACACACGACGGGCCCTCCGACCACGCCGGTCGGAGGGCCTGTTCTGCCGACGCCACCGTCCGAGACGTCGTGCCGACTCATCATCGACGGAAAGGCGGCCTATTTCCTGTCCAAGCGACCAACTCCGACAAACGAAGTGATGCATGTGGCCCCGCTGCGGAGGAATGCGCGGTTCTGATCCGTCGATATAACGATTGACCGGGCGGTGGTGCGCCGCAATCACGCCGCTCACATTTCCTCGTCCGCATCATCCGGTGAGCATCTGAATCGGCGTGCCGGTCCGGCAATTGGACTCGGGACTGCGTAGATCGACACACTCCCCGCGCGCTCTGCGACGCGGTCACGCGCGAGCGCATCGATGCGCTGCCCGACCGCAGGACCCAATCAGGGCACGAGATGGATCCGGACCCGTCGAGCCCTCACGGCTGCCTCCTCCAGCACCGCCAGCCGTGGTTCGGTGGCCTCCAGCAGGTGCGGGTGGCGCAGCGCCACCAGCGGTTCGAGGCGATGGTCGGCGAGGACCGCGTCGACCGTTGACCGGTCGCCACCACAGACCAGGGCGCGTACGGGGTCGTCCGGTGTCGGCAGCGGGCCCGGCAGGTGTGGCAGGAGCACCCGAGCGGCGATGTCGGCGGCCTCCCGGGCCGCAGCGTCCGCCTGGTTGACCCGGCGGCGCGCGTACCGCTGCTGGGACCAGCCACCGGCCGCGGTACGACCCTGCACGTAGAACCGCTGGACCTTGGACTCGACGATCGTCGGGCCGTCCGCGACGCCGACGGCGACCGCGCCCTTGCGGGCCAGCAGCAGCGCCAACCGGGGTGGTCGGCCGAGCGCGGCCAGCAGCGCGTCGACGTCCGGCACGTCGGGGAGACCGGGTGGCGGGTACAGCGTCGCGATGTCACCGTTGCTCGCTCCGGTCAGGGTCAACGCCTCCTCGGCCGCGCCGTCGTGCCGTCCGTAGAAACCGTCCAGCCAGCCGCGTAGCCGGTCCGGGGAGATCTCCACCCAGCGTCCGCCACCCGCCGCCGGCCGCGGCCTCACCACGTCGACTCCACCCACCTACGATGACAGACCAGCTCGGCCACCTGTCCGGGCGGCGAGGACCGCTGATCCGGATGCACCGGACGACCACCCCGATCAGCACGCCGGCGTCGACACCTGGTTCGTCCCTGATTGTTGCGGCTGCCCTGGCAGCGGGTCGGACACCGCCGCTGGCCCGACCCGCGCGGCCGCACCGACCGCCGTCGACCGCGCGCCGGCTTCCCTTGCCGGCTGAGCGCCACCGGCGCCAACGCACCCCAGCGCGTTGCACCGTGAACCGGCACCTGTCGCCATCCTCGGCCCGGGTCTCGGCCGGCAGACACTGTCGACCGAGACCATCCTCCACCTGAACACGACGGCCTCCTGACAGCGTTTCCGGTCGTCCGCGCGCAGCGCGGTCCGGCTCTCCGCGAGCAGGAGCCGGAGCACCGCCCGAGAACGACTGCTGGTCGCCGGCACGGTGGAACTTGTCAAGGCTGGAGAACTCGCCTACCAGAGATTGATCGCCACCCGCAACGTCATCCGGTCCGGCGCGGCCCTCTCCTCCCAGGATTACCACCAGACCTACCACGCGTACGCCGAGGCGATCTGGCAGCTCAGGATGGCGGCGCGGGTGGACCTCGATCAGGCCCGGCTGGAACCGGCCGACCTGGAGCGACGGAGCTGGTCCGAACGAGAGAACTGCCGGGGATGCTGCGAGCTGGCCAGATGATGAGTCGATCGTCAACGAGGTCACATCCGCGCCGGTGGTGTAAGAGACGGCCATCGCGGGATCCGGTCTGATGCTATGAGGGGAGCGGGTCGGGCTGGTCGGTGTCGTGTTGGCCGGTGTTGATCGTGACCATGCGGGCTTTGGTGAGGAGACGGGCCGCCCACTGACCCCACGGGTAGGCCCGCTCGTGCGGTCCCGTCAGGGTCTGCGTCGCCCAGCCGTCCCATGCCGTCTCGGTTGACGTGCAGCGCCGTCGCAGCCCTCGGGTGTCCGATCCGTCACTGGCCGGACGAGGATCCAAGCGCATCCTTGCCACCACCCTTGCCAAACCGCGGCAAGGATTTTGGCAAGCAGGTCGCCCTAGGGTCACCCTCATCGCCAAGTACTCGATGGAGGAACCGATTTGTCCAGCAGAATCCTCAAGGGCTTGTGCGCCGCCTCGCTGGGTTTGGTGGCGGTCGTCGCGCCGATCGGCGGTGCGGCGGCTCAGGCCGATGACGTGACGGCCGCCTACACGTACGAGTGGAACGACGGTGTGGCCACCGGCGTGCCGATCCCCAACCCGGGCGGCGGGTGCGACGACGTGACCGGCGCCGAGGGGTGCTTCGAGCCCGACGGCGACAAGTTCTACGTCAAGGACACCAAGGCCGACGGCTACTCCGCGGTCGTCCGCTGGTACACCGACTACGGCCGCTGGGGCACCTGCCGTAACTCGCTCGGCGCTGGAAAGTGGGCGGTCTGCAACAAGGACTTCAAGGAGGGCTACTACATCCACTGGCGGGTCACCCGGTACGACGGCGACACCGGCAAGTGGGTCGACCCGGAGTCGATCGAGTCGACCGGCGTCGCCTGAGGGGGAGTCTTCGATGCGAGCCAGAATCATCAACGCCGCGATCGGGACCGCCGCGGCGGTCGCCCTGAGCGTGGCCGCCTCACCGCCGGCCCAGGCGGCCTACTCGTTCGAGTGGGACGAGGCCACCAAGGTCACCACCGGGTTCCCCAGCAGCGGCGTGCACTGCGGCGTCGCCTACACCGGCACCAGCGGCGCCGGGGTCTGCTTCGAGCCCTCCGGCGACAAGATCTGGGTGTACGACCGGGCGCCGGACAGTGCCTCGGCGGTCGCCCGCTGGTACACCGACTACGGCCGCTGGGGCACCTGCCGCAACGCGCACGGCTACGGCACCTGGGCGGTGTGCAACAAGAACTTCGCGGAGGGCCACACCATCCATTTCCGGGCCTCCCAGTACGACGGCGACACCGGCGCGTACGTCGACGGCGAGAGCGCGCTGGACTCCAGCGGCACCTGACCGGCACCACTCCTCAGACGAGGCTGCGCAGCCGCTCCCGTACCTCCTCGCTCATCGGGTCGCCGAGCTCGGCGAGGATGTCGTGAGCGGCCTGCCAGTGCCGGCGGGCGCGGCCGGGATCCTCGCCGAGCAGCGCCGCGTACCCGAGCGCGTCGTGGGCCCGGGCCTCGCCGAACCGGTGGCCGGCCTGTCGGGAGAGCGAGAGAGCCCGCTCGGCGCAGCCGGTCGCGTCGGACAGCCGGCCGAGCATCCGGTACGTGTCGCTGAGGTCGCTCAACGCGTCGCCCTGGCCGTACCGGTTGCTGGTCTCGTCGAAGACGTCGATCGCCCGCCGCTGATAGGGCACCGCTTCGGCGGCCCGGCCGAGGCGGACCAGGACCGACCCGATGCCGGACAGCGCGGAGGCTTCGATCAACGGATGGCCGATCTCCTGGCAGATCGCCAGCGCCTCCCGCGCGCAGGACATGCTCTCCTCCAGGCTGCCCAGCTCCTCGTAGGACTTGCTCAGGTTGTACAGGATGGCGGCTTCGGACTTGCGGTCGCCGAGCCGGCGTTTGACGGCCAGCGCCTCGCGCAGGCAGGCGTTGCCGGCCGCGGGCTGACCGGCCACGCCGTAGCCGGCAGCCAGGTGGTTGAGGACCCACGCGAGGGCGTTGTCGTCGGCCAGCCGGCGGGCGGCGGCCACGGCGATCTCGTGCGTGCCGATCCAGTCGGCCGAATAGCCGCGGAGGCTGAGCAGATCCCACAGCTCGACCGTCAGCTGCCAGGCGATGTCGTCCATCCCGGCGGACGCGGCCAGGCGCACCGCCGCGACGAGATTGGCCCGCTCGGTCTCCAGCCACGCGAGCGCCTCGTCGTGCGAGCCGAACTCGGGAACCGCGAGCCCGGCGTCCGGCAGCTCGACGTGGGTGCGCAGGGGGCCGACCGTCCGGGCTGCCGCCGACGTGGCGTGCAGGTACCAGGTCAGCAGGCCGCGCAGAGCCTCCTCCCGCCGGTCTGGCGTCTCGCCGGCCAGCACGCACTCGGCCGCGTACAGGCGTACCAGGTCGTGCATCCGGTAACGGCCCGGACCGGTGGTCTGGACCAGGTGGGCGTTCAGCAGGGCGTCGAGGTCGGCCGCCCGGCCCTGCGGCCCCGCGAGACTGAGCGCGGCCGCGGCCCCGAAGTCGCCGGCCGGATGCAAGCCCAGCCGGCGGAACAGCCGGGCGCCGTCCGGGCTCAGCGCGTGATAGGACCACGACAGGATGCCGCGAACCGTGGCCGGCGGATCCCCCGGGACGCCCATCGCGTCGAGCCGGCGGCTCTCGTCGGCCAGCTCGGCCGCGAGCTCCGCCAGCGGCGTCGCGGGGTAACGGGCCACGCGCTCCGCGAGGATCCGCACGGCCAGGGGCAGGCCACCGCACAGGCGTACGAGCTTGGCGGCGGCTTCGGGCTCGCCGGAAGGCCGACGATCCTGCAGGACCCGCTCGAACAGCAGGAAGGCGTCCTCGTACGGCAGGTAATCAAGGAACAGGCGGCGAGCGCCGTCCCGCGCCACCAGGCCGGACAGGTCGTCCCGGCTGGTTACCAGCACGACGGCGCTGCCGGTGCCGGGAAGCAGCGGGCGGACCTGCTCGGCCGAGCGGGCGTTGTCCAGCAGCACCAGCATCCGCCGGCCGGCCAGCACGGTGCGGTACACGGCGGACAGCTCGTCGACCGACTGCGTCGCGCCGGCCGGCTGATAGCCCATGGCCCGCAGAAATCCGCTCAGCGCCTCCTCGGGCGTCACCGGAGCGGCCGGGTCGTAGCCGCGCAGGTTCACGTACAGCTGTCCGTCGGGGAACCGGTCGGCCACCTCATGCGCCCAATGCACCGCGACCGAGGTCTTGCCGACGCCCGGGCTGCCGGCGATCGCCGAGATGATCATCGGGCCGGGCCGCATCGTCTCGCCGGGCAGCAGCTGGTCCAGCTGTTTGAGCGTGTCCGCGCGGCCGGTGAACCACGTCAGCGCGGGCGGCAGTTGGGCCGGCACACCCGCGCGCCGAGCCGGACTCAACGCGGGATCGCGGCGCAGGATCGCGACGTACCCATCGTGCACGTCACGGCCGGGCTCGACGCCCAGATCCTCGTCGAGGCGCTCGCGGAGACGCTGATACGTGGTCAGCGCCTCGGCTTGGCGGCCGGCGCGGTACTGGGCCAGCATCAGATGCCCGGCCAGCCGCTCGTGGTGCGGATATTCCGCGGACCACTGGGTGAGCTCGCCGATCAGACCGTCCGGTTCGATCTCGGCCAGCCGCTCCATCGTCGCGACCCGCAGTTCGGTGAGTTCGCCGCCGACCCGTTGCCGGAGGCGATCCGACGCGATGTCGGCGAGCAACGGCCCCCGCCACAGGTCGAGCGCGCGGCGCAGCAGGGTGACCCGGTCGCCGGTGGCCGCCTCCCGGACGAGGGCGCGGAACACGTGGGCGTCGACGCGCCGCCGGTCGATCTCGACGAGATAACCGGCCGGGTGGGTGATCAGCCGGATGCCGGCCCGCCCGGTGCCGTCCGGGTCCAGGCGGGCCCGCAGCCGTGACATGTGGGCGTGCAGGCTCGATCGCGCGGTGTCCGGGGGCTCGCCGTCCCACAGCAGGTCGATGAGCCGGTCGAGCGGCACGACGGCTCCGGCGTCGAGCAGCAGGACCGCGAGCATGCACCGCGTCATGCGCCGGCCGAGCTCGACGGGCCCGTGGTCATCGACCACCTCGAAGCGCCCGAGCAGCCGGAAATCCATGACCGGTAACCCTACCGATGCGTACACATAGGTCAGTTACGGGTTCCGGCCGCGGCGGACCGCGCGAGGCTCCGTTGCGTTGAGCGTTGGCTGGATCGAGGCAGGTTTGAGCAATGACGTCATCGATCCGTCCCGGCCCGTGGCTGCCTTCGAAGTCGGCGTTCACCGGGTTTCGGATCCCGCGAGAGGTGATCGTGGTCGCGGTGCGCTGGTATCTGCGCCACTGCTTGTCCTGTCGCGATGTTGAAGAACTGCTGGTCGAACGTGGCTAGGCGGTCGATCACGTGACGGTCTACCGCTGGTCTCGGCCCGCCGGGACGCCGGCGCGGCCCGGAGGTTCTTCCGCCGAACGTTGTCGGCGTTGAAGGTGACACCCGTGGAGGTGGTCACCGACGCCGCCGCGGTCTACCCCGGCGTGCTCGACCAGCTGATCCCGTCCGCGTGGCACCACGTCGAGCAGCACGCCGACAATCCGATCGAGGCTGATCACAGCCAGCTCGAACAGCGGTTGAGACCGATGCGCGGGCTACGAACGGACAGGACAGCACAGGTGATCATCGCCGGTCACGCGTTCATGCAGAACCTCCGACGCGGCCACTACGAACTCGCCATCGACACCCCGCCGACCACGCGGGTCGCCGCTGCGTTCACCGAACTCACCCAAGCGATCTGACCGCGGACCTGACACGGGTTCAACACGTCCGCCGATCCGCTGACGCAACGCCGCCCCGAGGCAGCCTCCACGTAGATCCGGGAACTGGAGCGCTCAAGGTCTGCGGAAGTTTCAACGGCTTACTGGTGCAGGTGTGCGCGCTGTCCCTCGCGGTCGAAGACCATGATCAGCTCGGCCGGCTCGTCAAGCGCTGTCATCGAGTGCGGTGTCATCGTCGAGAACTCGGCTGCCTCGCCCTTTTCGACCTCGATCTGTCGCTCACCGAGCCACAGCACCACCTTGCCCTCGAGCACCAGGAACCAGTCGTACCCCGGATGGACCCGCTGGGCGGGCATTGCCGCCTCGGGTTCCAACCGGATCTTCATCGCGACGGTGCGTCCGTCGACGCGGCTCAGGGGCCACGTTGTGCGCGATCCCGAACGGTGCTGCACGGGGCGGATCACCACGTCCTCGTCGCTGGGTGCCTCGAAGAGGACGTCGAGGCTGACTTGGAGGGCGTCGGCCAAGGGCACGAGCACGTCGAGGCTGAGCGTCCGTTTGCCTGTCTCGACCCGGCTGATCGTCGACGGGCTGAGGTTGCTGCGCTGGGCGAGTTCGTCCAGGGAGTAGCCGAACGTGGTGCGGATGCTTCGCAGCCGGGTGCGCGCCAGCCGCTCGACTTCACTGCGGTCGTTCATCTCCCCAGCATGGAGATGCTTTGCGAATATCGCAAGCTTCCTTTCAGATGCCGCCAGGTGTTCCTACGCTGGACGCATGACGGACCATGCCCACGGAACCTCCGAACACACACCGCACCAGCGCATCGTCCGGAGCTGCGACGTCGCCGTCATCGGCGGGTCCGCGGCCGGTCTGGCGGCCGCGCTGCAGCTCGTTCGTCAGCGACGCTCGGTCATCGTCATCGACGACGACACCCCGAGGAATGCGCCAGCAGAGCACATACATGGCTACCTGGGACGCGAGGGCACCCCACCCGAGACGATGCGGACCATCGGGCGCGAGGAGGTCCGGAGCTATGGTGGCAACGTCCTCACCGGCCGTGTCCTGGCGGTGCGGACCGAGGACGACGGGTTCCACCTCGCGCTCTCGGGCGGCCACGGACTCGTCGCACGCCGGATACTGGCCGCCACCGGCATCGCTGATGAGCTCCCCGACATCGAGGGCCTCGCCGAGCGCTGGGGTCGCCAGGTGATCAACTGTCCGTTCTGCCATGGCTGGGAGGTCCGCGACCTGCGGGTCGTGCAGATCGTCACGACGGCGATCGGACTGCACCCGACCCAGCTGATGCGGCACCTGACCGACCAGTTGACCGTGGTGCTGCATGACGCGAAGGGGATCGACCAGGCCGCGGTGCAGACTCTCGTCGCCTCCGGGGTCCCGGTGATCGAGAGTGCTGTGCGCCGGGTAGCCGACGCCGACCCGGAAGGGTCACTCATCGTCGAACTCGCCGACGGCCGCAGCCTGCCAGCCGACGCGATCCTCACCGGGGCCCGGTTCCGTCCCCGGATCGAGATGCTCGCCGGGCTCGGCATCGACACCACGGCCCACCCCAGCGGACTCGGTGACCTCGTCGCGGTCGACCCCACCGGACGTACCAGCGTGGAGGGCGTCTTCGCCGCCGGGAACCTGACGGACCCGAGCACCCAGGTCCTGCAGGCAGCGGCGAACGGTAGCTGGATCGGTGCCCAGATCGCCTTCAGCCTCGCCGCCGAGGACACCGCTGCCGGTGTCCGCCCCTCCGGCGTCGCCATCGAGTGGGACAGTCGTTACGGGGAACAGGAACGCATGTGGAGCGCCAACCCGAACGGCACACTCATGGCGGAGGCGACGGACCTGCCCCCCGGGCGGGCGCTCGACGTCGGCGCGGGTGAAGGAGCCGACGCGCTCTGGCTGGCCGAACGAGGCTGGCAGGTGACCGCCTCCGACGTCTCCAGCAGGGCACTCGACCGCATCCGGGCTGAAGCGGAACGTCGCGGGCTCGACGTGCGCACGCTGCACCACGACGCCAACGACCCCGCCGCATACGCAGACGAGACCTACGACCTCGTCTCCCTGCAGTACGGTTCGTTCCAACGCACCCCCGAGCAGCGCGGACTGCGCAACCTGCTCGACGCCGTGGCCGTCGGTGGGACGCTGCTCGTCGTCGGTCACGATCTGACCTGGCTCCAGCAGCCGTCGGACCCCGGCGAACAGACCCACATGTACGACCCGGAGGCGTACGTCGGCATCGATGAGATCGCCGCCGAGATCATGGCTTCGGACGACTGGCGTATCGACGTGAACGAGACTCGCCTGCGCCCCGCGGGGGCGATCAGCACACACCACGTCAACGACGTCGTGCTGCGCGCCGTCCGACTGGACCACCCCAAGGAGTAGGGCTGGCGAACCGCCGCAAGGAACAACCCGAGACGAACGAGAGCACCTTACCGATCAGAGAAGGAGCCCTCGTAAAGGCCTCGTTGGTCAATTGTTCCAGTGTGTGGAGACCAGGTCGGTATGTCCCGCCATGGCGCACCGACCCGGGTCCGCCACCGGATCCCGTCAATGAGCTGCCGTTTCGTCCATGTCGGCGACCGAACAGCTCTTCGATCAGGCGATCACTACCAGAACGCTGATTCGCAACAGCGACGTCTGACCTGACGCCAATCACCCCGAACCGAGCAGGCGCCGGCCAAGGAGGGCCACGGTGTCCACGACCAAGCCCGGTCGTGGGCGGGCTGGCTCGCACCGGCGGATGCCAGACCAGCCTCACCGATCGCGGACTCCCGGCCCAACAGCAGATTTTCGGCCCCGTCCCAGCTGCGTCAGATTCAGGAGGTCCAGCCCCAACGATTCCGGTACGCGCGACAGGTGATCACGGCACAGCCGGCGAACGGTCGCCGCCAGTTCCTGGTTGCCGCGCCCCCAGCCCTGGTCCCATTCGTCCACGATCACATGCAGGTCGGTGAACGGGCTGCGCCAGATCTCGTCGATGTCGAGGTGCCAGGAGACGAAGGCCGAGACATGCTCGCTGACGGTTCGCTCGTCGACCTCACCATCGATCAGTCGGCTCACGCAGCGCCTGCCCGTCGTGCCCGGCAGCAAGCCGGTCCGCCGCGTACCAGGGCACCCGGTCGACATCAACGCCGCCCAGCGCATACTCGGCGGCAACCAGTTCCGGTGACTTACCCATGACCCTGTTCCTGCTCGCGCAAGACGGTGCGGGCTCGCATGAGGGCGAAGCCGAGCAGGTTCAGCCCGCGCCAACGTGCGGGATCAGCGGCGTCCGGGTGGTCGGCGGCCAGGCCGATGCCCCAGATCTGGTCGAGCGGGCTCGCCTCCACGAGCACCCGCTCACCGGTACCGAGCAGATAGGCGCGCAGCGCGGGATGCTGGCCGAACTTCTCCACATTTCCGGCCACCACGACATCGTAGCGGCGCTGTTCCCACACCTGCTGGTCGAACCCGGTGACCTGCTGGCCGAGGAGCTTCGCCGCGTGCGGATGCGCCACGGTCAGGATCTGGGCGGCCGTTGCCTGGTCGTCGAAGAGGGTGGCCTTGCGCCACATCATGTAGTGCTCGGCGGTGGCGAAGCGCAGCCCGTCGATGGTGAACGCTACCGGCCACCACTGGCTCAAACATCCGGCGCCGACGCTGCCGTCGCGCTGCGGCTGGTGGCCCCAGAAGAACAGGAACTTCAACCGGGCGCCCGCACGCATCGCGTCGGTCAAATCGACGACGCTGCTCACTGACGTAACCACGCCAGCGAGTGTGCCGCACCGGCAGGTTCCATCGCACGGCCATTACCGCAGCGATCCCCTCCCGCCGCCGTCGGCATCAAGCTCGTCGTAGGGGGTTTCTCCTGGACGATCGGCCTGCCGGAGCCGATGGTTCCTTCCCCGGTGGTGGGCAAGACCGGTAAGCGCTTCGGGATCAACGTCATGGCCGCGATCAGCAACCGGGCGAGTTGTACTTCACCCGCTACCACGGCTCGTTCACCGGACCGGTGTTCCTGGCCTTCCTCAAACGCCTCGTCGGCCACCTGGACCGGCAGCGATCAGGCGGCTACTCTGCCCGCCGGTCCACGCCCGCGCCGCCGATATGTCGCCGGTGGCGGCCTGCCGTTCGGCTTTGTCACAGCCGATGCTGCCGCAGGCGCCAGCCGCTCAGCCCGCTGGCCGCGTACGTCGAAGCGAACAGGCTGCCGCTATTGGGTTGCTGGTCCGGGTGGATGCTGCCTAGCCTGCTGGCAGTGCGGTGTCGTCGCTGTTCTGTGAGGTGTTCTGGTGAGTGGTCGTCTGCGTGAGATCGCTCGGCAGACGGTCGAGATCGCCGAGGCGGGCCGCTACCGCAACAGCGCCGGCAACGAGGTCCTGATCGACGAGGCGGTGCGGGCCGCGGTCGCCGGCACCCGCCACCACCTCCCAGACGACGCGCTCCAGCTGGGGCACCCCAAGGCTGGCGCCGGCGTCGTCGAGGTGACGCACGAGTCGACGTTGCAGGCGGCGTACCGGCTCGGGCCGGGAGCGGCGTGCCTGGTGTTCGCCTCGGCGAAGAACCCGGGCGGCGGGTTTCTCGGTGGCGCGAAGGCGCAGGAGGAGAGCATCGCTCGCTCGTCGGCGCTGTACCCGTGTCTGCTGGCCGTGCCCGAGTTCTACGCGTTCCACCGGGGGCAGCGGGATCTGCGCTACAGCGACCGGGTCATCTACAGTCCTGAGGTGCCGGTGTTCCGGGACGACAAGGGGAACCTGCTCGACCAGCCGTATACGACGTCGTTTCTGACCGCCGCGGCGCCGAACCTCGGCGCGATCGTCCGTAACCAGCCGGAGCACGCTGCCGACGTACCGTCGGTGCTGGTCCGGCGGGCCCGGCGGGTCCTCGACGTCGCCGCTGTCCACGGGCATCGCACCATCGTGTTGGGCGCGTGGGGCTGCGGCGTGTTCCGCAACGATCCCGGCATCGTGGCGGCCGCGTTCGCCGACGCGCTGACCGTGGTGGACGGGTTCGATCAGGTGGTGTTCGCCATCCGCGACGGCTTGCCGGGCACACCCGTACACGGCGCGTTCGCGGACCGGTTTCCCGACGGCGCCGTACAGCCGGCGTGCGGTAGCTGACCGTCGCGTTGTGTCCGAAACGGGTTAGGTGTACTGACCCGAGAGGTTGGGGACGCGGGTGTCGCGCCAGGGCTGGGATCGGTAGCAGGAGCCGTTGGAACGCGATGCGGGCCGTACCCCATCGGCGCAGGGTCCGGACCTTCACGATGCACCGTTCGGTGCGCTGGGCCTCCGCAGGTTCGGGGTAGGACGTCGCGATCCACACCGAACCCGAAGGCCCTCATCTTTCAAGATCTACCCGTCACCAACCTCCGTGGTCGGTACACCTAGATGATCACCTGACCCTGCGGCACTGCCGGATCGAACGCCCGCCACTGCTCACCGACGCCGCACCTCGGGATACGGCTACTGCGCCTCCCGCTCCGCTACTTCTCGGGATGCGCCCCTGCCTGATGAGGCGGCGCAGAGCGTTCGGTTCGCAAGCGACACCCCGCCAGGCGCATGCCTTCCAGATCTCTCGTTCGGTCCGTTACTCCCGAGCTGCGGGCCAGTTTGCCTATAACTATTAGGCAGGAGCATAATAGGTGTAGGCAGTTAGGAGGACGGTGATGGAGAGACTGGGGCTGACGCCGGAGCGTCTGACCCGAGCGGGGGCGGAGCTGGCCGATGAGGTCGGCTTCGACGAGGTCACCATCTCGGCGCTCGCCCGGCGGTTCGACGTCAAGGTCCCGAGCTTGTACTCGCACCTGAAGAACTCGCAGGACCTCAGGATCCGCATCGCGCTGTTCGCACTGGAGGAACTCGCTGATCGCGTCGCCGACGCCGTCGCCGGTCGTGCCGGCAAGGACGCCCTGGCCGCGTTCGCTGACGCCTACCGCGAGTACGCCACGGAGCATCCGGGCCGGTATGCGGCCGCCCGGCTCCGGCTCGCTCCGGAAACGGCGGCCGCCAGCGCCGGCGTTCGGCACGCCCAGATGGCCCGAGCGATCCTGCGGGGCTACGACTTGGACGAGTCGGACGCGACGCATGCGGTCCGGATGCTGGGCAGCGTCTTCCACGGCTACGTCAGTTTGGAACTGGCCGGTGGTTTCGAACACAGCGCCCCCGCTGCGCAGGAATCCTGGGACTGGATCGTGGATTCGCTCGACGCGCTGTTACGCAACCGCAGCACTACCTGACGCGGACAACGGTCGCACCGCCGCAAGCGGTTCGCTGCGCGGTGCGCCGATGAACACCGAGATTCGGTCGAAAGGCTTGAGGAAATGACCACCGAACGCCAATGGATCACTCCGGTCACCGCGGGCCTCCTGCGCGGCTTTGTCGACGTGGAGACGACCGCGCGCGGTCTGCTGCCGCATCGGCTGACCACCCAGGCGCGCCGGCAGATCCCCGACGACCAACTGGCCATGGCCGAGGCCCAGCCCTCCGGTGTGCGCCTGGCGTTCCGTACCCGGGCCACCACGATCGAACTGGACACGCTGCCCACCAGGCGGGTCTACCAAGGCTTCCCGCCCCCGGCGGGCGGCGTCTACGACCTGCTCGTCAACGGCCGCCTGGCCGCACAGGCATCGGTGCCCGGGGGCAACGTCCGGACCGTTACCGACATGTTCACTCAAACCTCTGTGCTGACCGAGGGGCCGGCCGGCACCGCCCGCTTCGCGGATCTGCCGGCGGGGGAGAAGGACGTCGAGATCTGGCTCCCGCATACGGAGATCACCGAGCTGATCGCGCTGCGTACCGACGCGCCCGTTGAGCAGGCCCCGCCCAGTGGGCGCAGGACGTGGCTGCACCACGGCAGTTCCATCAGTCACGGCTCGAACGCCGCTCATCCCAGCGCCATCTGGCCGGCCCTGGCCGCGGCTGAGGGCGGAGTGGAGTTGGTCAACCTGGGGTTCGGTGGGAGCGCGCTGCTCGACCCGTTCACCGCCCGCGCGATGCGCGACATCCCGGCGGACCTGATCAGTGTCAAGATCGGCATCAACATCGTCAACAGTGATGTGATGCGTCTGCGCGCCTTCGCGCCCGCGGTCCACGGTTTCCTCGACACTGTCCGCGAGGGGCATCCGACCACACCTCTGCTGGTCGTGTCGGCCATCCTGTGCCCGGTCCAGGAGGACACGCCCGGCCCCCTCGCCCCGGACTTCGAGGGCGGGACCCTGCGATTCAAGGCCACGGGCGATCCGGTCGAGCGCAGCGCTGGGCGGCTGACGCTCAACGTCATCCGTGACGAACTCGCCCGGATCGTCGAACAGCGCACGGCCGACGACCCGAACCTGCACTACCTCGATGGACGGGACCTGTACGGCGAGGCGGACTACGCCGAACTCCCGCTACCCGACGAGGTCCACCCCGACCCTGCTGGACATCGCCGCATCGCCGAGAACTTCGCGCGACTCGCGTTCGGCGACGGTGGCCCCTTCGCCACCAAGACCGGCTGACCATTCGGGGTACGCCGAGCAGCGACGGCCACACACCGGTGCTGCTCGGCGCAGTCCGTGCCGCGGCCAGGCCGCTGTCAGCAGAATCTGGAAAGCTGGACCGTGTAGGTTCCGGCAGGCAAACCCGGGCCTCTCAGCTGGTCCGGCCCAAGGTCACGGTGCGGGATCCGGGTGTGAAGTCGCCGAAGGACTGTTGCCAGGACTCACCGGGCCAGTAGTACGTCACACGGCCCTCGACGGGCCGGTAGCGGGCGGTGTAGAGCGTTCTTGACCCCTGCTCGTCGACGGATTGGTACAGCGGCGGCTTCAGCATCGCCGCCACGCCGTCCACACCCGCGGCGCGAATGGCGCGCAGCCGCTCCTGCGTCCGCATGGCCCGCTCCTGCTCGTCGGTCACCGGCAGGTGCTGGTGGTTGGCGGCGCAGGCATCCGGCGCCACCGTCGGTGACATATCCGGCCCCACGAACACCGTCACCGCCTTGGTGGGATCGACAAGGGTGAGGTTCTGGGGGACGGCGACCGGAAGGGACCGCAGCCTGTCGACCGCCTCATCGACGGTGTCGCACGTCTCCAGCAGGTAGCGCACCAGGATGAGAATGGCGAAGCCGCGTCCGTAGGCGGAACGTCCGCCCCAGGTGAGCGAGACCGCGAGACCGGCGTCGTTCATCCCGTCCAGCAAGCCCCACAACATGTCCTGCATCCCGATCACGGGGCGCAGGAAGCAGGAGTAGACGATCGTCCCCTCGCACTGATCAGGCCGTAGGTCATAGTTGCGCAGCAGAGTGCCGTTCTGGCCGATCTGGGTGCAGGACTGGGTGAACGGCCGCAGTGCCGCGTGGGTGAGGAAGGCTTCCGCCTCGGGCCGGTCGAGTTGGCCGGCCAGGCGGTCCAGAACCGGGACCAGTTCCGGCATGTGCGCACGGAACAGCGCCCGAACACGGTCCGCGCCCCGCGGAGTCCGGCCCTCCTCGGTCAGCAGGCCCTCCATCTCCTGCCACAGGGTCCGGGCGTAGGCGGCCCACCGCCCGTCGCCGCCGTCGCCGACCTCGATCGACTGGAAGGTCTTGTGCTCTTGCCGCACGGCTGCCACTCCCCCTGTGAGAATCGGCCGAGGTGAGGGCAACCTAGCCAATTGCGGGGTGAATCACCAGATCGCCGCCATCGGCGACGGCCAGGGTCCGGGGTGCGCATTCCGGGGCGGGCACAGTCACGCAGCAGGTCCGCCCACGACCCGGTCGACTCCCGGTAGCCGTCGGTCAGGGCGATGAGTTCCTTCGTGCCGGGCGCGGCGCCACACATGCCATCGTCTCGGCCCCGGCTGTCCCACTCGCAGCCTTTTCGCCGTCGCACAGCTCGGATTCCGCGCCCTTCGTAGGCGTCCTGGGTGGCACTGAACGCCCACGTGGCGGTGCCGCTCCGCGGGACGTCCCGACTGACAGTGCCCGGTCGGTGACATTGATAGTTCACGAGATTGTTCGATACTGTCCTACACGCTCTGACAACGCGTGCCGAGGCCTGACATGCGGGACGGATGGGGAACGGATGGACGACCAGCGCGCTGCCTCCCGGCCGAATCCGTACGGCATTTCCGCCCAGATGTTCGCCGAACAGTTGCGTGCACTGCGGACGGCGGTGGGTAGCCCGTCCTTCCGGAAGATGGCCGGGCGGTCCGGCCGGATCTCCCACACGACGTTGCACGAAGCCGCGTCCGGCACCCGGTTTCCCTCGTGGGAGACCACGCGCGAGTTCGTCCGGGCGTGTGACGCGGACGAGGTCCAATGGCGTCGCCGGTGGGAGGACGCTCAGCGCGCGGCGACGATCCACGGCACCTCACACGACGATCCGGCGCAGGTCATGGCCGGTTCCCCCGCGGGGGCCGATGCCGCGGACACGTCAGGCACCATGACGACCGGCGACGTGGCCGCCGAATCGTCCCAGGCGACGCGCAGCCCGTCGGCCGGTGGGCCGGTCGTGTCCGGCACCGCCGCGTCGCCGGACCACCCGCCGGACGGTCGGCGCCCGCCGCGGGTCGCCGGAAACCGGCAGGCGGCGGAGGGCGAGGTCCCGGACGCCCGACCGCAGCGAATTCCGTGGCTCGCCGCGGCGTCCGTAGTGGTGGTGGTGGCGGTGGCTACCGTCGTGGGCGTCGCCGTCCGTGGTCTGTCGTCCCCGAACGGCTCGGGTACCGTCGCGGCGTCGCCGTCATCCACCCGGGTCTCGGACGCGTTGGTACCCGGGGACGCGAGCATGTTCATCGCCGACGTCACCATCCCCGACGGCACCCGGGTAAGGGTGAACGAGACCTTCGACAAGGTGTGGGCGCTCGCGAACGTGGGAGAGGTCGCCTGGCACCACCGCTATCTGGCGCGGCTGAACGGCGCCCGCGACGACAACGGCTGCCGGGTGCCGGATCGGGTGGCGATCGGTGACACGCTGCCCGGCGAGCGGGTGATGATCAGTGTCGAGGTCACCGCACCGAGCCGCCCCGGGACGTGCTGGGTCGGCTGGAAGATGGTCGACGAGCACGGCCGGGAGTTCTTTCCCAGCCGCCGGCCGGTGTACTTCCTGGTCACCGTCACCAACTGAGCGGTGGCCGTTACGGCCGTCGGAGTGCCGTCGGTCGATGTCAGCCTGGCTGCCGCCCGAGCTGACAACACGGCATCCGTCCAGGTCGAGGGCGGTCTGGCCGATCTGACAGGGCGCTGGGGGTACCGAACAGCATGCCCCTTCTCGCAGGCTGACGTCGTTCCCCACGCGACCTGCTAACACGAGGAGGACCGGCCATGCGCCGTCCCTGGTTGACCGTCGGACTCGCAGCGCTCTGCGTGGCCGTCAGCGTACCGTCCCATGCGTCGGCCTCGACCTCCGGCGCGACGGCCCAGCTCGTCACCACGGCCGCGCTGCCCGTGGTGAACATGGAGGCCACGGTCCTGGCCGCCCAGATCGACCCCCGCCGCGCCGACCACACGCTGACCACCGGCGCGAAGAGTTCCGTGCTCGCTGTCGAGCAGGCGCTCCAGGCCCGGAACCTGCTCGACGCGCAGTGGGTCGACGGCTACTTCGGCACCCAGACGGTCTCGGCGTACGCGGCCTACCAGCGCTCGCTCGGCTACACCGGCCTGGCCGCGAACGGGTTGCCCGGGACGACGTCGCTGACGAAGCTGGGACAGAACCGGTACACCGTCGGCGCGACGATCGGCCCGGGCGCGAAGGTCCAGCGGGACGGGTACGTCGTCGACGCCCGTACCCAGGCGATGCTGGCCGAGGCCCAGCGCCTGCTCGGGCAGACCCTCGTGCTCCTGCAGGGCTCGTACAACCCGGGGGGTGACCCGACCTCGGCCGGTACGCACGACGGCGGAGGCGTGGTGGACATCGCGGTCACCGGCATGACCGCGGCCCGGCGCACCGCCGTCGCCCTGGCGCTGCGCCAGGTCGGCTTCGCCGCCTGGGTGCGTGACCCGAGTCAGGGTGACTGGCCGTGGCACATCCACGCCGTGGCGATCAGCGACACGGACCTGTCGAGCCAGGCGCAGCATCAGGTCGGCGACTACTACCTCGGCATGAACGGCCTGGCCAACCGTGGCCCGGACGACGGTCCCCGGATTCCGATCAACACCTGGGAGCAGTACCAACGCGCGCAGTGACCGCACCGAACCGATCCACCAGCCACCCCCACCGTTCGCGAGAGGACACCATGAAAATCCGCAGGAGCCTTGCCGCCGTTGGCACCGTGCTCGCCCTCACCACCCCCATCCTGGCCGTCGCGTCGCCGGCGCAGGCGGCGTCCCGGAACGGGGTCTGTGACAGCGGCGAGTTCTGCTACTACTACAACAGCGACAACGCGGGATCGATCTCGGACTTCACCGGGTCGCTCGACGACTACGGCACCGAGCAGCCCTCGTGCTACGACTTCAAGGGCGCTGGCGCCGGCAAGGGCCTGTGCATCAAGAACGAGGCCGCCTCGGTCTGGAACCGCAGCACGAAGACCGTACGCGTCTACTACAACAGCGGCTACGCCGGTTCTTACCAGGACTTCGCCGCCGGCGCGAAGGCCAACCTCAACGCCACGCTGAAGAACAACAACGCCTCGCACCAGTTCTCGCCGTCGGCGCGCACGAACCTGTCGTACGCCCTGTACCAGGCCAGCGGCGGCTCGGTCACGTGCGGCTTCGACGGTTACACCACCACGCCCGGGCGGCACGAGGGCATCGACATCGCCCGCAGCGTCGGCTCGGACGTGCACGCGGTGGTCTCCGGGACCGTCATCTACGTCGCACCGGGCAGCACCGGCAGCGGCGGCCTGTCCACGATCTCCGTCTACAACTCCTCGCTGAACAAGACGGTGATCTACCTGCACACCGCGCCGAAGTCCGGGGTGAGCGTGGGCGACGCTATCAGCAAGGGCGAGATCATCGCCGACGAGTCGTGGCACGGGGTGTCCTCCAGTTCGGGCGCGCACACCCACGTCGAGGTCCGGGCCGGCCGGCAGACCCACGCGGCCGTCAGCGTCGGTGACCCCACCCTGGACAACGCCGACCCGACCGCGTTCTGGAACTCTCAGGGCTACAACGAGAAGTAGGACGCTGTGAATATTCGCAAGGGCCTCGCCATCGTCGGCGCCGTCCTCGCCATGTGCACCTCCATCCTGAGTGTCGCGTCGCCGGCATCGGCTGCCGCACGGGACGGAGCCTGCGACAGCGGCGAGTTCTGCTACTACTACAACAGCAACCAGGCCGGCTCGGTCTCCGACTTCACCGACTCCCTGGACGACTACGGCACGACCCAGCCGTCCTGCTACGACTTCAAGGGCGCGGGCGCCGGCAAGGGCCTGTGCGTGAAGAACAACGCGGCGTCGGTGTGGAACCGGACCGGCAAGACCGTGCGGGTCTACTTCAACAGCAACTTCGCCGGTGCGACCCAGGACTTCGCGGCCGGGGTGAAGGGCAACCTCAACGCCACGCTGAAGAACAACAACGCCTCGCACGAGCTGCTGAGCGGGTCGACGGGCTGCAGCACCGACGGCACCAACACCAAGCTGCCGAGCACCATCCTCGTCTACCGGGTCAGTCTCGACCGGGTCGACCGGGTCGACTTCAAGACGTACGTCAAGAACGTGCTCCCGAACGAGTGGGTGGCGAGCTGGCCGAAGGCCTCACTGGAGGCCGGCGCCGTAGCCGTCAAGAGTTACGGCTGGTACTGGGCGCTGCACTCGACCCGCAGGACCTCCGACGGCCGGTGCTACGACGTCCGGGACAACACGGCCGACCAGGTCTACCGGCCGTCGTCGGCCCAGACGTCAACGTCCTCCGCCGTGGACAACACGTGGTCGACCCGGATGACCCGCAGCGGCAACATCCTGCAGGCGCACTACTGTGCGACCACGACCGCCTGCGGCGGCTGGGTCACCGGGGACTGGATGTCGCAGTACGGCTCGCGTGACCAGGCGAACGCGGGCAAGAGCTACCAGGCGATCCTTCGGTACTACTACAGCGACATCGTCATCTCCTGACGCCGCGTACCGACCTGCGCCGCCCGCCGCGGACCAGCGGC
>NZ_JBTIXF010000192.1:0-19286 GCF_055793945.1 Plantactinospora sp. A48
CTGGCCCGTCAGACGACTCGCTGGAACAACTCCACCGAGCGGCAAGCCGCCCAACGCATCAACGCCGAACGACTTCTCACCACGTAGCTGCCCAGTTACCCGACAGTCTCTGACATGTCGCACCGCCCGATGGCGGGGCGCGTGACATCGGCGAAGATTGTCATCGCCGGTGGGTTCGGCGTCGGCAAGACGACGCTGGTCGGTTCGGTCTCGGAGATCACGCCGCTGACCACCGAAGCAATCATGACGTCGGCGGGTGTCGGCGTCGACGACACCCGACAGGTGCCGGGCAAGACGACCACGACGGTCGCGATGGACTTCGGTCGTATCTCAATCGACCGGGATCTGATCCTCTACCTCTTCGGTACCCCCGGCCAGACGCGGTTCTGGTTCATGTGGGACGAACTGGTGCGGGGCGCGATCGGTGCGGTCGTCCTGGTCGACACCCGTCGGCTGGCCGACTGTTTTGCGGCCATCGACTTCTTCGAGCACCGACGGCTGCCGTACCTGGTGGCCATCAACTGCTTCGACGGGATGCAGTACCACGATCCGCAGGACGTGCGCGAGGCCCTGGCCATCTCGAACGATGTGCCGGTGGTCGCGTGTGACGCCCGGAACCGGGATTCCACGAAGCACGTGCTCATCTCGCTGGTCGAGTACGTGCTGACGATGCGCCGGTCCCGTGCGGTCGCGCCGGCCTGACCGCCGGACCCGCTGACCCGAACGGCACGGATCGACCGCCTGGCAAGCAAGAGGCCGGGCGGCCGATCCGTGCTGTTCGCGTGCCCGCCGCAAGGGTGGCGGTCTCCGTCCGGTTGACGTTGGACCAGGCGTCGTTGACCTACTCGCACGGCACCCCATACCTGAGAGTCATATTCATGCCTGTCGGGTATGGCGGGCGCTGAAAAGGTGTGACCGTCGCCGGAGAGACCGCGACGGGCCACGGACGGGCCGCGCCGGGCACCACAAGGAACCAACGAGCCCGCGACCGACGATGAACTACGGCCCGCAGTCGCGGTACCGGGGGTGTCTCGTGGATCTACATGCGGGCTGTGGGAGGTCCGGGCGACGCCCGCCCGGACCCCACCTCGCTCCGCAGAGACCCACGAGACACCCTAGGAGCGGTAGGCCGCCGAAGAACGGTACTGATAGTCGCGGTCGGCCTCGTTCTGCTCGCGGGTGAAGTCCCAACCGCCGGCGGCCTCGCGCCCCGGTCGGCCACCGACCGCGTACCCACCGATCTCCTGGCCCCGACGCCAGCCGCGGAAGTAGCCGGTGGTGTTCTCCGCCAGGCTCGCCGCATCGCGGACGATCCGGAGTGGGCGTTCCTCGCGCAGCGGTGAGCCGGGTACGAGGTTCGCCTGCGGCACCCGTTTGGGCAGCCCGGCGTTGGTCTCCGCGCCTACGGACGGCTCGGCGGCCTGTTCGGCGGCCCGCCAACCCGAGTCGGCGGTCGACGACCAGGCGATCTCCTCCTCGTCGGGGTGGCCGGTGAACCAGGCTGACCTGGTCGCCGCGAAGATCAGCAGGTCCCCGTCGCCCTCATCCGACACCGGCAGCTGGGCGATGCTGGACGCGCCGAGAGGGTTCCTGGCCTGCCTGGTCGGCATCGGCATCGGCTCCGGCTCCACGAGGCGCAGCGGTGGCGCCTCGGCCGGCGGTTGTGGCCGGCGAGCCGGCTCCTCCCGCAGCGCCCGGTCCGCCAGCGGCGGCGGTTCGACCAGGCGCAGCATGGGCGGCTCGGGTGGCAGGTCGTCGGCGAGCCACGGCGGTGGAACCCGTCCGCTGTTGGATCCGCCGGTCGGCTCATCCCGGTGGGCGTCCGCGTACGGGAAGGCCGGCTCCCGGCGCGCGGGCGGCTCGGCGCGGTCGTCGTCGGTGTTGACCAGCGGCCAGTTGGCCCGCGATCCGGGCGGTGCCTGTGGTTCGGGGGCGGGCCGGGCGGCGGGAACGGGCAGACTCAGATCGGTCGCGTCGAAACCGCCGGTGGCTGGCGTCGGCGTCGACTGCCGGGCCGGGCGCGGCGGGATCGGCGTCGGGCGTTGGCGTTCGGCCCGGGCGCTGTTGATCGCGGCGGTGGTGAGGGTGGCCCGGAAAGGCTCCCCGATTTCGGCGGGCGGACGTCCGCCACGCTGGCCCGGCGTCATCGGCGTCATGCCGGGCGGTGGTGGGGGAGGAGCCGAGACCGGACGACTCGCCGGGGCCTCCGGTCGGTAGGGCGGCGGGTTCCGGTCGGCCGCCGGAGCGCGGGTCGGCGCCGGGGTACCGGTCGAGGCGGCCGGCGCGATACTCGGACGAGGGGCGCTCGGCGGTGGGGTCACCGGGGCCGGCGCGACCGGCGGCGGTCCCAGCGGACGTGGCCGGGCCGGCGGCAGGGTGGTGGTGACCGGTTCCGGCTGCCGGCGTCGACCGACCACGGGCGCCGGCTCCTGCTCGGCCTGTCGCCGTTGGGCACGCCCTCCGGTGATGACGGCCGGCGCCGAGATCTCGGTCGACTGCTCGACCGCGGCCCGCCGACCGACCCGGCTGGTGGACCTGACCGGCGCCGGGGACACCCGGTCCGCCAGCGCGCCGACCAGGGCGGCGCAGCCGGTGTCACAGGCCCGTACGGCGGCGACGGCCTGCCGCACCGTCTCCGCCGCGGCCGAGACGATGTCCTTGTTGCTGCTCCACCGGCGAGGGGTTTCGGTGATCGCCACCCGTAGCGCGGTGACCGCGTCCTCGAGCACGGCGGGTTCGGCGACCCGGTCGGCGGCGAGGTGCGCGACGATGGTCTCGGTCGCCACCGTCGTGGTCCGGCCCCGCCCGCCGGCGCCCAGCATGCCGGGTTCGGGGAGCGCGTCCAGGACCGCGAGGGCGACCGGGTCGGCCGGATCCGGGTACGCGCGCAGCGCCGCCGGGTAGAGGTCGCGGAGCACCTCCCGCAGCGCTGCGGCGGCCGAGTGCCGGCCGGCGGCCAGCGCCGCGTGGGCGGCGAGGACCGGCTTGTACTCGATCAGATCGCGAGGGGTCACCATCGTCGTGGCGGAGAGCGCCCCGGCCTGCAGCGCCCGAGCGAGGCCGACCGCTCGCCGTTCGGCGGGTGGCGACTGCATCTCCTCGATGGAGTCGTCGTCGGCGAACCGCTCGGCGAAGTCGTCCACCGAGTCGTCGTCGGCGACGGCGAGTGGCCGGCCGGCCGCGCCGAGCAGCGAGACGATCAGATGATCGTCGCTGTCGGCGGCCACCGCCACGTCGCCGGGGCCGCTCGACCGTTCCGCCAGCAACGCGCCGAGTCGGGCATAGCCCTCCGGATCGTCGCCGACTTCACAGACGTGCAGCAACCGGCCCGCGTCGTCGACCACGGCAGCGGTCAGCGCCGGCCCGGCCAGGGCCGGTTCAGCGGTCCGATCTGCCAAGGCCAGACCGCAGTACACCCGCACGAGCGCCACGTGGTCGTCCCCCTCCCCTGACACGACGTGTGCCAAAGACTGATGCTCCCTGCTCAGCGTCAGTCGCGCCAGTCCACGGCGGCAGAGATCTTGCCGATAATCGTGCGCCAACCGAGACTCGCGGTCTGTGCCCCGATCTTCCGGAGCCGTCGGCGACCCCGGAAGCCGCCGAGGCCGCCGTTCACCGTCGACCGTAGCGCCTCGTCGAGGTCGTCCAGGCTGGACCCGGCTGACAACATGTCCAGCACCGATGGCAGGCGCAGCGCGTACGCCAGGTCACGGGCCGCCTCACCTGCCTTGATGAGCAGCGGGGCGTCCCAGGTGTCATGTCCGCCACGTAGGTTCTCGACGACGAGATCGAGTTCGTAGGAGTCGTCCTCCAGCGGTACGACATCCGCCGCGGTCAACCGCCGGACCAGCTCGTCCCAGTTGTCCAACTGGGCCAGGTCGTTGGGCGCGCCCGACTTGACGAAGTCCACGAGCGACTCGGGCGTCTTGAACAGCAGCAGCCGACCCTGGTGGCTGAGGAAGACCGGTACCTCCTCGGGCTCCGGTTCCTCGGCCAGCTCCTCCTCGGCGAGCGCCTCGGCGCCCTCGGCGTCGGGGTCCTCGGCCTCCTCCGCGTCGACGTCATCGGCGTCGAGATCGTCGGCGTCCTCGTCGTCGGCGGTCCGGCCGCGGCGGGCCCGGACCGGCCGGTCGTCGTCCTCGGCCGCCGCCAACTCCTCGGCGAACTCGTCGTCGAGCAGCACCGTCTCGGCGTCCGGGTCCGGGGTCAGCCGGCGGGCGGCGAACGGGTCGTCGAGGTCGCGCTCGCTGACGTCCGTGGGAGTGAGCTGGTCGGACATCCGGTACGCCCGCAAGGTGAACCCGGCTCCGCCGGGCAGGGCGATCTCGACGGGCGTGATGTCGAGATCCGCCCACAGCGACCGGTCGGCCTCGGCGTCGACCGCGTCCTCCGGCTCCAGGCGGTCGGAATCCTCGCCGGACAGGGCGGCGGGCTCGACCTCGGTGGAACCGGCGGCAGCCGGATCGCCGAGGAGTTCGCTGTCCGGCTCGTCGGCGCCGGACCGGTTGGACGACTGGCGGGCCACGATGACCTCCGTGTGCGCTCGGTTTCATGCGAGTCGATCGAACAGACCGTCCGACCGGTGACTCTGCGCACATACCCTAGTGGTCCCGCCCGCCGATGGCGCGCCCGCACCCGGTTGGAGTTCCGTCGAATCACTAGTAGCCTTACTACCTATGAAGGCGCAGGCACTGCACGGCCACCTCGACGCGCTCCTGCTCGCGGTGCTCGACGCCGACGCGCTGCACGGCTACGCCGTCATCGAGGCGCTCAAGACCCGCAGCGGCGGCACCCTGGACCTGCCCACCGGCACGGTCTATCCGGCGCTGCGCCGGCTGGAGCGGGCCGGTTACGTGGCCAGCGACTGGAGCACGGTCAACGGCCGGCAGCGCCGGACGTACCGGTTGACCGGCGGCGGCCGACGGGCGCTGGCCGGGGAACGGGCCGGCTGGCGCGAGTTCCAGGCCACCGTCCAGGCGTTCCTTGGTGACGAGCCACCGTCCGTCGCCCCGGCCTGAGCCGATCCGCTCCCCGCCCGGCCCGATCCGGGCCGGCCGCGTCGCTGCGGTGGGCGGGATTCAGCGGATGGCGAGCAGGCAGCCGCGTACGCCGCCGGCCAGCCAGCCGTAGGCGGCGGTGAGCAGGACGATGCCGATGAGCATCGGCGGCCACGACAGCGCGGCCGGCCACAGGCACACCGACCAGATCCAGAGCAGCATTCCGTTGACCATGGTGCCGGCCAGGCCGGCGGTGAGGCCGTACGCCGCGACCCGGGGCAGCCAGGGCGGCGCGCTGGACGGCCGCCGCGCCGCCCAGGCGAGGCCACCGACGCTGCCCAGCGCGATGAGCCCGGTCACCAGCCACACCACGTTGACCCCGATGGAGACCAGCAGATATTCGTGCGGGGGCACGGCGACGGCCCAGGGAGCGCCACGCCACACCAGGTCGCCGCAGCTGAGCAGCAGCAGCGCGGCGCCGAGCGTGCGGCGGGCCAGCGTACGCACCGAGTGCGCGGCCAGTTCGGTCTGGTACTCCCGGGCGATCTGTGGGGCCGGACCGAACTCCGCCACGGCGTACCGCTGCGCCTCGTCGGGTGGCAGGCCGGCGTCCCGGTAGCCCTCGGCGGCGTCACCGAGGCCGTCCCGGACCTCGATCAGGAGGTCGTCCTTCAGCCGCGCCGGACCGTGCAGCTGGCCGCGCAGGGTACGCACGTACTCGTCGATGAGATTCGCCTCGCGGACCGGCATGTCGCCAGCATGCCAGCTCAGGCCCCCCGCCGCTTCCGGCGATTTCCCCGAGGTCGCCCCTGATCCGCGCCCGGGTTCAGAAGTTCAGCGCCAGATAGTGGCCCTCGGCGGCGTCCTGGGCCAGCCACCGGTCCCGGTACCAGCCCGGTGTGTCACGTAGTTCGGCGTGCCGGCCGCGCTGCCTCACCCGTCCGCCGTCGAGGACCAGGATCTCGTCGTATCCGTCGAGCCCGCGCAGCCGGTGGGTGACCAGCACGATCGAGTGTCCGGGCTCGATCGCCCGGCCCACCGCGTCGAGCACCTGATCCGCGGCCACCGGATCCAGACCCTCGGTCGGTTCGTCGAGCAACAGGACGGCCGGGGCGGCGAGCAGCGCCCGGGCGAGGGCGACGCGCTGCCGCTGCCCACCGGAGAGCTGACCACCGTCCTCGCCCAGGATGGTGTCCCAGCCGTCGGGCTGGTCCGTCACCCAGGCCAGCAGGCCGGCCGTGGCGGCAGCCATCCTGAGCTGCGTTTCCGTCGCGTCGGGCCGGCCGAGCAGCAGGTTGTCCCGCAACGAGGCGTGGAACACATGCGCGTCGGCCAGCAGCCCGCCCACCAGCCCGGACAACCGCTCCGGCGGGTACGTCGAGAGGTCCGCGCCGTCCAGCGTCGCTCGTCCGGCCGAGGGCCGCACCGTTCCGGTGAGCACACCCAGCAGGGTGCTCTTGCCCGCGCCACTCGGCCCGACCACGGCCACCCGCCGGCCCGGCGACAGGTCAAGATCGACCCCGGCCAGCACCTCGGGCCCGTCGGCGCGGTAGCGGACCCGTACCCCGTCCAGCCGGAGCCGGTGGCCCGGCCGGCTGCCTTCCGGCGGCGTCCAGTCTCCGGGCGCCGCCCCGGCTTCGGCCGGCTGCGCCGGGAGATCGGTCGGCAGATCGGCCGGGAGCAGCGCGGCCACCCGGCGCAGCCCGGTACGCAGCTGGGTCCACTGCCGGGCGGCACCCACCAGGGCCAGCGCGGACTCGACGGCGGCCAGGCCGCCGACAGCCAGCACCCCGATCAGCACCCCGGACAGCCCGGCACGCGACCCGACGAGCACCAGCGCCGCGCTGGTCGCGCCCGCCACCAGTACGCCGAGCCCGTCCACCGCCCAACCGGCCAGGGCCAACCGGCGTTCGAGTCCGGCCAGCCGCCCGGCCCGGCGTGCCGCCCGGTCCAGCGCCGCCCCGGTCGCGCCGAACGCCGCGAGATCGGCGGCACCGTGCGTCAGGTCAACGGCGTCGGCCGCGAGTTCCCCGCGCAGCGGTGCCACCTCGGCCGCGGCGCGGCGGGTCAGCGCCGTGGCCAGGACGGGCAGGACGACCGCCGCCAACAGCAGCCCCGCCGCCAGCGCACCGCCGGCCGGCGGCGAGATCGCGGCGGCGCCGGCGACCGAGAGGACGGCCACCAGGCCGGCGGCGGCCCCGGGGACCAGCACCCGGAGCAGCAGGTCCTGCACCGCCTCCACGTCGGAGACCAGCCGGCTCAGCGTGTCTCCGGTACGCCGGTCGGACCCGGACCGCTCCGCGTCGGTTCCGGACCGCGCGACGTCGGACCCGGGCCGCCCGTCTGACCCGGACCGCCCCGCGTCGGTTCCGGGGTGGTCGACGAGGGTGCCGAAGATCGCCGCCCGGACGTCGGTGAGGATCCGTAACGTCGCGTCGTGTCCGGCCAACCGCTCCGTGTAGCGCAGCACGCCCCGCCCGATGGCCAGCGCGCGGACCGCCACGATGGCGACGGTCAGCGCGTCCAACGGCGGCCGGCCGGCCGCCCGGATCAGCAGCCAGGTGGCGGTGGCCATCAGCACCAGGCCGGCCAGCTCGGTGCCGGCGGCCAGTAGTCCCGCGCCGACCAGCCGGCCCAGATAGGGCCGGGCCAGCCGCAGGACCACCCGCTCCGGCCCCAGCCAATGCGGTTCGTGGTGGCTCATCGGATCACCCCCGCCGCCCGGGTCAGCTCGATGACCCGGCCGTTCTCGACCCGGATGATCCGGTCGACCTCGCGCAGCAGCGCCGGGCGGTGCGCCACCAACAGCGCGGTCCGGCCGGCGATCAGTCGCCGGGTGGCGGTCAGCACGGCCTCCTCGGACGCGCCGTCCAGCCGGGCTGTCGGTTCGTCGAGCAGCACCAGGGGCGCGTCCCGGAGAAAGGCCCGAGCCAGTGCCACCCGCTGCCGCTGACCGCTGGAAAGCCCGTGGCCGCGCTCGCCGAGCCGGGTGTCCAGGCCGGCGGGCAGGTCCGCCACGACCTTGTCGAGTGCCGCCGCGCGGACGGCCGTGGTCACGGCGTGCTCCGGCGCGTCGGGGGCGCCCAGCCGGATGTTGTCGGCCAGCGAGCTGGCGAACAGGTGGGCCCGCTGGGGAACCCAGGCGACGTACCGGCGCCAGGCGTCGAGGTCGGCCCCGGCGAGGTCGACGCCGGCCACGGTGACCCGGCCCGAGGTGGGTGGGACGAACCCGAGCAGCAGGGCGAGCAGCGTGCTCTTGCCCGCGCCGCTCGGTCCGACCACCGCGAGTCGCTCTCCCGGGCGGATGGTCAGGGACACGTCGCGCAGGGCGACGGTCCGGTCGTACGCGACGGTGACGCCCTCGAAGCGGATCTCGCCCGGCGCCGGAACGGGGTGGCCTGGACCGGCGACCGTGGCCCTTCCCGGTTCCGGGGCTGACGGGACCTTCCCCTGATCCGGGGTCGACAGGGTGAGCGCCTCGTCGAGCGCCGTGAGCCCTTCCATGCTGGCGTGGAACCGGCTACCGGCCGAGCGCAACGGCAGGTACGCCTCGGGGGCCAGCAGCAGCACCAGCAGCGCCGTCGACAGCGCGATCCCACCGCCCAGCAGGCGCAGCCCGATCGGCACCGCCACCAGGGCGACCGACAGGGTGGCGACCAGTTCCAGCACCAGCCCGGAGAGGAAGGCGATCCGCAGCGTCTTCATGGTGGCGACCCGGTGCCCGTCGGCCATCCGGCGGACCACGCCCACCTGCGCCCGCGCCCGGCCGAAGACCCGGAGCGTGGGCAGCCCGGTCACCATGTCCAGGAAGTGCCCGCCGAGCAGCGTCAACCGCCGCCACTGGCGCTCGGTGGCCGCCTGGGCCTGCCAGCCGAGCAGTGCGCCGAAGACCGGGATGAGCGGCAGCGTCACCGCGATGATCAGCGCCGAGGTCCAGTCGGCCAGCGCCAGCCGGCCCAGCACGGCGACCGGCACCGTGACGCTCAACACGAGCTGCGGCAGGTATCCGGTGAAGTAGGCGTCCAGCGCGTCCAGACCCCGGCCGGCCAGGGTGGCCAGCCGGCCCGCGTGCTGGCCGGCCAGCCAGGTCGGTCCGCGCCGGGCGACCGTGCCGAGCAGGTCGGCCCGCAGGGCGGCCTTGACCGTCGCGGCCATCCGGGCCGCCACCACGCCCTGGGCCCAGGCCAGGGCGGCCCGGCCGCCGACGGCGGCCACGAAGCCGGCCAGCGCGGCCCGGTCGAGCCGTCCGTCGGCGCCGGCCGCCAGCGCGGCGGCGAGCGCGGTGGCCTGGGCGAGAATCGCCCCGGCGGTGAGTACGCCGAGAACCGCGAGCAACGCCAACTGGCGCCGGGTCGCGGGGACCCGGCGCAGCAGTCGGGGGTCGAACGGTCGCCGGTTCACCAGTACACCGGAGCCCGACCGTCGACCCGTCCGCGGAACACCCACCAGCACATCGCCTGAAAGCCTAGTAGTGCCGGCAGCAGGGGGATCGCGACGAGGCTCAGCAACCGCAACGTGGGGTCGCTCGCGGCGGCCTGCGTCACAGTCAGGTTCGCCGCCGGGTCGGCGCTGGAGACCAGCGCGTACGGCCAGTTGCTCGCGGCCACCGCGAAGACGGGCAGGGCGAGCGTCAGCGCCGAGCCGGCGAAGGCCAGTCCGGGTCGCCTCGCCCGCAGCGCCGCCCGCACCGCCAGCAGCAGGCCGCCGAGCAGCACCGGCAGCGCGAGGGCGGCCAGTGGTTGCCGCACGGTCTGCCGTACCCCCTCGGAGGCCAGGCCCACGACGGTGGCCGCCGCGATCGCGGCCAGGGCGACCGGTACGAGCCGGCCGGCCCGTCCACCCGCCGCGGTGGCCGCCGGTTCCGGCAGCCGCAGCGCCAGGAAGACGGCCCCGTGTACGGCGACCAGGGCCAGCACCACCAGCGCACCGGCCGCCACGAACGGGGTGAACAGCTCACCGACCCCGGTCACCCGGCCCCCGGCGGCCAGCGGTACGCCCTGGAGCAGGCCGGCGAGCACCGCGCCCCAGCCCAGCGCGGCGAGCGCGCTACCGACCGGGACGATCCGGTCCCACCGGGCCCGGCCGTGCTCCCCGATGGGACGGCTGCGCAGTTGCACGCTGGCGGTGACCAGGATCACGCCGGCCAGCGCCAGCCCGAGCGCCGGGTACAGCCCGGAGAGCAGTTCGCCCTCCAGCGGCGGGAAGGCGCCGAACAGGATGCCCACGGCGGCGACCAGCCAGACCTCGTTGCCGAGGAAGAACGGGCCGAGTGCGGTGAGTGCCCGCCGCCGGGTGCCCGGGTCGCCGCCGGCGGCCAGCGACAGCCCGACGCCGTAGTCGGTTCCGCCGAGCACCAGGTAGCTGGCGAAGAAGAGCCCCAGCAGGACGTACCAGAAGATTTCCATGCCCGGCTCCTACCTGGCGATCAGCGGCTCGTCGGCCCAGGTCGGTGGGATGTCCTCGGCGGCCGCGGGCGGACGGCCGAGGGCGAGGTCGTGGGCGCCCCGGCCGGCGTGCCGGACGAAGAGGACCCAGTTGGTCACGGCGAGGGTGCCGAGCAGCAGGGCGAAGCCGAGGAACGAGGCGAGCATCACGCCGCCGCTGACCCCCGAGACGGCGTCGTCCACCCGCAACAGGCCGTACGCGGCCCAGGGCTGCCGGCCGACCTCACGGGCCAGCCAGCCGAGGATGACCGCCACGAACGGCAGCGGGACGGCCAGCAGGATCAGCCAGAGCGGGAAGCGGAGCCGGATGATCCAGTCCCGCCACAGCAGGGGCAGCAGCAGCCAGGCACAGCCGAGGGTGAAACCGATCAGGATCATGAAGCCCAGGCTCACGCCCGACAGCGCCGGCGGGGTGTAGTCGGCCGGCCCGAACCGGGCCGTCCACTCGGCCACCATCGCGTCCCGCTCGGGGCCACCACCGAACTTGGTCGGCTGGACCGCACCGACCGGGCCGAACTGGGCGAAGCCGAACCCCTGGAGGGCGGTCACCGCGAGCGCCGTGGTGACCAGGCCGATCCGCAGCGAGGTGCGGAACAGCGCGTGATCGGGGGTACGCCGGAGCAGGTGCCAGGCGCTGACGGCGGCCATCAACGTCCCACCCGTGGTCAGTGCGGCGGCCACCACGTGCCCGAAGGCCATCCCGAGGGTGGGGTTGGTCAGCAGCGCCCCGAAGTCGGTGAGTTGCGCCACCCCGTCCCGCAGCTCGTAGCCGACCGGGTGTTGCAGCCAGGCGTTCGCCACCATGATCCAGAAGGCCGACAGGTACGCCGTGATGGCGACCCCCCAGAGCAGGGCGAGATGTACGCCCCGGCGGAGCCGGTGCCAGCCGAAGATCCACATGCCGAGCAGGGTGGATTCGAGGAAGAACGCGACAAGCGTCTCCATCGCCAGCGGGGCGCCGAAGACGTTGCCGACGTACCGCGACAGGCCGCTCCAGTTCAGCCCGAACTGGAACTCCATCACGATGCCCGTGGCGATGCCGAGCACGTAGTTGAGCACGTAGAGCGTGCCCCAGAACCGGGTCAGGCGCTCGTACTTCGCCTTTCCGGTGACCAGCCAGGCGGTCTGCAACCCGACCAGCAGGGTCACCAACCCGAGGGTGACCACCACGAACAGGAAGTGGATCGAGGTGGTTGTCGCGAACTGCAATCGGGCGAGCAGGAGGGGATCCATGACGACCGTCCGAGGGGTGTTGGCTCACTTGTCATAGCTAGCCTACATGTTAGCTCGCTACATATGTCTACTACGTTCTGTCGTAGAAGACGGTACGGGTTGGCCCGGATCGGTTCGGAAGGTGGGGTCGGGTCAGCTCAGGAACAGGCTGACCGGCGCCGCGAGCAGCGTGCCGGCGGCGGCCAGCGCGAGGGTACGCACCACCAGCGGCGGACGGCCGCTCACCAGCAGCCGTTCCAACCGGGCCGTGAGGTCCCGATCGGCGAGGCCGAGCGCCCCGGCGGGCGCGGTGCGCGGGCCGGCCGTCGCGAACCGCACCAGGGCTGCGGCCAGCGACCCGTCGCTGTGCTGCCGGCGGGCCCGGTCGTCGGCGCGCATCTCGACCAGCAGCGCCACCCGGCGCTGGGCCCGGTGTACCCAGCGCAGCCACGGCAGCGCCCGGCACAGCGCGGTGAACGGCAGCAGCACCAGGTCGTGCCGCTCCTCGGCGTGCGCCCGCTCGTGGCTGAGTACGGCGGCCAACTCGGACCCGTCGAGCAGGCTGAGGGTGCCGGCGCTGACCACCACCCGGGGGCGGACGCCGGGCAGGCAGTACGCCGCGGCGCTCGGATGGTCCAGCACCAGTGCGCCCGGTGCCGCCGGATCGTTCCGGGCGACCAGATTGAGCAGGTCACGGTGCCGGCGCCGGACCTTGGCGGCGGCCAGCACGCTGCGGGCGGTGGAGGTGAGCAGCACGGTGCCCACGCCGAAGCCGATGCCGACCAGGCCGAGGTGCACCACGGTGAGACCCACCGGCAGTCGACCGCCGGCCAGGTCGCCCAGCAGCGCCAGCAGGGCCCGGCCGGTGCCCCGGTGGTACGGGGCCAGACCCAGCGCGATCGGCAGCCCGATCGCGGACAGTCCGACGGCCAACCCGATCGCCTGCCAGCACAGGATCGCCACCCGGGGGCTGCGGGCGACCCAGGCGGCCCGGCTCAGCGCGTGGGCGGCGAGATAGCAGGCCAGCGCGGTGACGGCGAAGTGGGCGGCGTGGACCATCGGTCAGTCTTTCCGGTCCGCTGCCTGATCGGTGAGCGCCGCCCGCAGGATCTCCGCCTCGGTTCCGGTGACCGAGCGGGCGAACCGGACCAGGGCGGCGCCCCGGCCCGCCCGGTCGTTACCGGCGCCCCGGCCCGGCCGGTCGGTTCCGCCGCGCTGGCCGGGCGCCGGCTCGCCGGCCAGGTCCAGCGCTTCCAGCATGAGCTGCGCGATGTGTGCCTCACGACTGGCCGCGGGCCGGTAGCTCCAGGCCCGCCCCTCGCGCTCCCGCTGCACCATGCCCTTGCCCGCCAACCGGTCCAGCACGGTCATCACGGTGGTGTACGCCAACTCGCGATCGGTCAGCGCCTCGGCGACCTCGCGGACGGTGACCCCGGTGCCCTCGCCGGGACTCCGGTCCCAGAGCACATCCATCACCGCTCGTTCGAGATCACCCAACCGCGTCACGCCCCAATCCTACTAGGCGTAGTAGGCGGACGGCCGGTGAGCTGCGTCGCCTATCCGTGATCTTGGACGGCCGGTCGGTCTCGGGAGGTCGGCCGGTCTCGGAAAAGCCGGTCGGTCTCGGAAAGGCCGGTCGGTCTCGGAAAGGCCGGTCGGTCAGTCGACGGGGCCGCTCCGCTTGGCCAGGTCGACGAACCCTCGCCAGGCTCCGGGGGTGAACACGAGGACCGGGCCGGCCGGGTCCTTGGAGTCCCGGACGCCCACGACGCGCGGCAGGTTGTCGGCCACCTCGACGCAGTTGCCCTGGTTGCCGCTGCTCCGGCTGCTCTTGCGCCAGCGGGCACCCGTCAGATCCATCTCTGCGCCGCCTCCGAGATCATCTTCATGGTCTGCCCGTGGGGCAAAGCCTCGGCCCGGATGCATTCCCAGGTCTCCTTGAGCGAGTGTACGTCCGCCGCCCGCTCGACGACGGTGCCCGTCAATGCGTTGTCCAGATAGGCCACGTCGCCGCCCTCGGCCGGAGTCGCGATCACGAACGCGCCGTTCAGCCCGGGGTACGCGCCCGTCCCGGCCGGCACCACCTGGAGCTGGATCCGGGGCCGTTCCCCCACGTCCAGCAGGTGCAGCAGTTGCTCCCGCAGCACGTCGCCGCCGCCGATCGGTCGTTCCAGGGCGGTCTGGTCGAACACGGCCACGAACAGCGGCGGGCGCTCCCGGGTCAGCACCCCCTGCCGGGCCATCCGTGCGGCGAGCGGCTGCTCGATGTCCGCGCCGTAGAGCCGCGCCGCGCCCGTGTAAAGCGCCCGGGCGTACGCCTCGGTCTGGAGCAGTCCGGGCAGGATCGTCGGCTCGAAGCTGCGCAGTACGGTCGCCTCCTGCTCGATCGTCACCCACTCCCGGAACCACGGCAGGACCGACTCCCGGACGATGCTGGCGCGGATCCGGCCGAGCAGACCGCCCGTCTCCAGGGCCAGATCGCACCGCTGGGCGAACTCCTCGCGTGGTGGCCGGCGGCACTGTTCGACGGCCGCGACCAGGGACGCCGAATAGCCGATCCGCTGACCCAGTTCGTCCTGCGAGAGGCTGGCCTCGGTCCGCAGCCGCCGTAACTCGCCGGCGAACAGGTCCACCATGGGCAGTCGGTCCACTTCCGCACCCTCCCGTACGTGAAAACCAGCCGACCGGTACGGCCGGTCCGTGTAGTGCCGATGACTTCAGAAAGTAGTCGCGCTCTCGGCAGACTGTCACGCATCGGGATCGTTCGGGCCGTCGGCAACCGGCTGGGCGGAACCGCCGGGGCCGCCCATTCCCCGTACGGGCGGCCCGTTCCAACCCGAGGAGGTGGACCATGCACCGACGCCGGCATCTTTTCTCGCGGCGCTGCCGCTGTGGCCTGCGATGGCGGTTCGGCCGAGGATGTATCGACCGCTGGCCGCCAGTTCGGCCGGAGCGGGCCCGGTGACCGGGCACGTACCGGACCGGCCCGGGTGGCGCTGCCGGGCCTGCGGCGAGGGGTTTCCGTGCGTCACCCGGCGGGCCGAGCTGCACCGGACACCGGACCGGATCGGCGCGATCCTGTACCTGGCCACCTGCTTCGTCGAGGCCGTGCGCGATCTTCCCGGCGAGTCGGTGGCCGCGCTGCACCGCCGGTTCCTGGCCGACTTCCACCCGGCTCGCGGCGTCGCACCGCCGGCTCCGGACCGGCGTCCGCCCGGCCGGTTCGGCCGGCACGGTTAGGAAGGCCCCCTGCTATACAAAAAGCGATAACAGGGGGCCTTCCTTTCAGCGCGTCATTGGCCCTTGGGGTGCCAGACCGTCTTTGTCTCCAGCAGGGTGGTCATCCGGGCCAGCCCCGGGTCGGCGTACCAGTCGTGGTCGGCCGGCGCGGGCCGCAGCACGCGCTTGAGGTTCTCCGCCGCCTTGACCTCCAGGTCCACCGCCAGCTCCGGGTCGGTGACCCCGCTCAGGTCCAGCGCGTTCACGTCCATGTGCGCGGCCAGCCACGGTGCGGTCTCGGCGGGCTGGCCGGTGAGCAGGTTCACCACCCCGCCGGGCAGGTCGGAGGTGGCCAGCACCTCGGCCAGGGTCACCGCGGGCAGCGGCGCGGACTCGCCGACCAGCACCACCACGGTGTTGCCGGTGACGATGGCCGGGGCGATCACGCTGACCAGGCCCAGCAGGGTCGGTTCGGCCGGGGCGACCACCCCGACCACGCCGGTCGGTTCCGGCGCCGACAGGTTGAAGTACGGGCCGGCCACCGGGTTCGCGCCGCCGTACACCTGGGCGACCTTGTCGGACCAGCCGGCGTACCAGACCCAGCGGTCGATCGCGGCGTCAACCTCGCCGGCCGGTACGCCCAACCCGACGAACTGGTCGCGGCGACCCTCCAGCATCTCGGCCACCCGGTAGAGGATCTGGCCCCGGTTGTACGCGGTCGCACCGGCCCAGCCCTTGACCGCGCCCCGGGCGGCCAGCACGGCGTCCCGGACATCCTTGCGGGATGCCAGCGCGACGTTTACGCCCCCGGACATGTTCGCGGTCTCCACGAGATACGACCGTCCCGACTCGCTGCGCGGGAACTTCCCGCCGATGAAGAGCTTGTACGTCTTGCGTACCGCGACCCGTGCCGGCGTGACCGGATCCGTGGACCTGCCCGAATCCCTGGACGTGCGCGATTCCTTGGACCGCGATTCCTTAGACATCGAGGTACGCCTCCAGCCCGTGCCGGCCGCCCTCGCGGCCGTAGCCCGACTCCTTGTAGCCGCCGAAGGGTGAGGTCGGGTCGAACTTGTTGAACGTGTTGGCCCAGACCACCCCGGCGCGCAGCCGGTCGGCCAGCCACAGGATCCGGGAACCCTTGTCGGTCCAGATCCCGGCGGACAGCCCGTACGGCGTGTTGTTGGCCTTCTCCACGGCCTCGGCCGGGGTGCGGAAGGTCAGCACGGACAGCACCGGCCCGAAGATCTCCTCCCGGGCGATCCGGTGCGCCTGGGTGACCCCGGTGAAGACCGTGGGCGCGAACCAGAAGCCCCGGTCCGGCAGCTCACACGGCGGCGACCAGCGCTCGGCGCCCTCGGCCGAGCCGACCTCGGACAGCTCACGGATCCGGTCCAGTTGGGCGGCGCTGTTGATCGCGCCGACGTCGGTGTTCTTGTCCAGCGGGTCACCGACCCGCAACTGGGCCATCCGGCGCTTGAGCGAGGACAGCACCTCGTCGTACACCGATTCCTGGACGAGCAGCCGGGAGCCGGCGCAGCAGACGTGGCCCTGGTTGAAGAAGATGCCGTTGACGATGCCCTCGACGGCCTGGTCGATCGGCGCGTCGTCGAAGACGATGTTGGCGGCCTTGCCGCCCAACTCCAGGGTGAGCTTCTTGCGGCTGCCGGCGACCGCGCGGGCGATCTGCCGGCCCACCTCGGTGGAGCCGGTGAAGGCGACCTTGTCGATGTCACCGTGCTCGACCAGCGCCCGGCCGGTCTCGCCGGCGCCGGTCACGATGTTCACCACCCCGGCCGGCAGCTCGGCCTGCTGGCAGATCTCCGCGAACAGCAGCGCGGTGAGCGGGGTGGTCTCGGCCGGCTTGAGCACGACGGTGTTGCCGGCGGCCAGCGCGGGCGCGACCTTCCAGGCCAGCATGAGCAGCGGGAAGTTCCACGGGATGACCTGACCGGCCACCCCCAGCGGCTTCGGGTCCGGTCCGAAGCCGGCATGACCCAGCTTGTCGGCCCAGCCGGCGTAGTAGAAGAAGTGCGCCGCCACCAGCGGGACGTCGACATCCCGGGACTCCCGGATCGGCTTGCCGTTGTCCAGCGACTCCAGCACCGCCAACTCGCGGGAGCGCTCCTGGATGATCCGGGCGATCCGGTACAGGTACTTGGCCCGGTCCCGACCCGGCATCGGTCCCCAGACCCGCTCGTACGCCCGACGGGCGGCGGCCACCGCCCGGTCGACGTCCTGCGGTCCGGCCTCGGCGACCTCGGCCAGCACCTCCTCGGAGGCGGGGTTGATCGACTTGAAGCTGCCGCCGTCGCCCGGGTCCACGAACTCACCGTCGACGAACAGGCCGTACGACGGCTTCAGGTCGACGACCGCGCGCGACTCGGGAGCGGGAGCGTACTCGAAGGGGCCCATGATCAGTCCACTGTGAAATAGTCGGGGCCGGCGTAGTTGCCGGTGGTCAGCTTCGTCCGCTGCATCAGCAGGTCGTTGAGCAGCGACGACGCGCCGAACCGGAACCAGTCCGGGTCGAGCCAGTCCGCGCCCGCGGTCTCGTTGACCATGACCAGGTACTTGATCGCGTCCTTGCTGGTCCGGATGCCGCCGGCGGGCTTGACCCCGACCTGCCGGCCGGTGGCCGCCCGGAAGTCCCGCACCGCCTCCAGCATGATCAGGGTCACCGGCGGGGTCGCCGCCGTGGGGACCTTGCCGGTGGAGGTCTTGATGAAGTCGCCGCCCGCGAGCATGGCCAGCCAGGACGCGCGGCGCACGTTGTCGTACGTGCCCAGCTCGCCGGTCTCCAGGATCACCTTGAGGTGGGCTCGCGGGCGCCCTGCGGCGTCGCTGCCGCACGCGGCCTTGACGGCGACGATCTCCTCGAAGACCTCCGCGTACCGGCCGGACAGGAACGCACCCCGGTTGATCACCATGTCGATCTCGTCGGCACCGGCGGCCACGGCCGCCTCGGTGTCGGCGATCTTCACGGCCAGCGGCGCCTGCCCCGACGGGAACGCGGTGGCGACGCTCGCGATGTGTACGCCGGCACCGCCGTGCTGCTGAGTGCCGGAACCGCCGTTCTGCTGAGCGCCGGAACCGCCGTTCTGCTGAGTGCCGGAACCGCCGTGCTGCTGAGCGCTGGAACCGCCGTTCTGCTGGGCGCCGGGGGCGCGCAGCACCTCGGCGGCGTACCGGACCATCGTCGGGTACACGCAGATGGCGCCGACGTGCGGACAGGACGGATCGGCGGGGTCGGGCCGCAGCGCCTTGGCGGACAGCGCCCGCACCTTGCCGGGGGTGTCCGCGCCTTCCAGGGTGGTCAGGTCGACCATCCGGATCGCCAGGTCGATCGCCCACGCCTTGGCCGAGGTCTTGATCGAACGGGTGCCCAACATCGCCGCCCGCTGCTCGGCCCCCACCTGGTCCACACCGGGTAGGCCGTGCAGGAACGTCCGCAGGGTCGCCTCGGATCGTCCCAGCTCGGACAGGTCGGACGGGCCCGAGATTGTCGTTGCCGTCATGTCGGGAGAGTCTACGCACCCGGCGCCTCCCGTGATCTTGATCACTGTAGAGAGGCTGGGCCCGGTCGCGACCGTCACCCGGCCGGCGACCGGCCCGGACGCTCCGCCGGCCCGGACGCTCCGCCGGTCCGGACCGTCGGGACGGTCCGGACCGTCCGCCAGTCTGCCGGCCTGGACGGTCCGCCGGCCCGCCCCGTCCAGCCATCCTGCCGGCCGGCGCCGCTGGTCGCGCCGGGTGGCGTAGGTTGAGCGATCGTGGACGTACTCGTTGTTGATCACCCGCTCGCCCAGTCGCGGCTCACCGCGATGCGGGACGCCCGCACCGACTCAGCGTCGTTCCGGGCCGCGCTGCACGAACTCACCACCATGCTGGTGTACGAGGCGGCCCGCTCGTTCCCGGTGGAGCGTTACGGGGTGACGACGCCCGTGGCGCCCGCCGACGGCACCCGGCTGGCGAATCCGCCGCTGCTGGTGCCGGTGCTGCGGGCCGGGCTGGGGATGGCGGACGCGGCCCTCGGTCTGCTGCCCGAGTCGTCCATGGGATTCGTCGGGCTGGCCCGCGACGAGGTGACGTTCGAGCCGCGCGCGTACATGGAATCGCTGCCCACCGAGCTGGCCGGCATTCCGGTGCTGGTCCTGGACCCGATGGTGGCCACCGGCGGATCGCTGGAGCACTGCTGCCGGCTGCTCGCGGAGCGGGGCTGCACCGACATCACCGTGCTCTGCGTACTCGCCGCCCCGGCCGGGATCGAGCGACTCGAACGGTCCGGCCTGCCGCTGCGGCTCGTCACGGCCTCCCTCGACCAGAGCCTCAACGACCGACGGTTCATCGTCCCCGGCCTAGGCGACGCAGGCGACCGCCAATTCGGCGGCATGCCCCGCTTCTAACCCCCACC
>NZ_JBTIXF010000193.1:0-16847 GCF_055793945.1 Plantactinospora sp. A48
CACTCCGGGCGGTCAGGCTTGATCCCGTCGTGGGCGGGCCCACCGGACCCCCGCAAGCGGGCGGTCAGGCTTGATCCCGTCGTGGGCGGCCCCACCGGACCCCCGCAAGCGGGCGGTCAGGCTTGATCCCGTCATGGGTGGGCCCACCGGACCCCCGCAAGCGGGCGGTCGGGCTTGATCCCGTCGTGGGCGGGCCTACCGGACCCGGAAGAGACCGGACCTCCGGAAGAGGGCCTGGGACGAGCCGCTTGGGGTCGTCTGAAGGCCCTGGGAAGCCTTCGCGGGGTCTTGTGGCCGGACGGAAGCGGGCCCCGATCCTTGGCTCATGCCATGGACCGGGGCCCGCTCCGGGTTACCCGCCCGGCAGACCGGGCGGGGAACCGACTGCTACTCGCTGGCGGCGGCGCCGCCCAGGTCGGCCGGAACCGCGTCCGGAACCTCGACCGGCTTGTCCGCGCCCCGGAAGACGAGCTTGGACTTCTCGATGTCCTCCGGGTCGCCCTCGCAGTCGACCACCACGATCTGACCGGGGGTCAACTCGTTGAACAGGATCCGCTCGGACAGGTTGTCCTCGATGTCGCGCTGGATCGTCCGCCGCAACGGCCGGGCGCCCAGCACCGGGTCGAAGCCCTTCTTCGCCAGGAACTTCTTGGCGTTGTCGGTCAGCTCCAGACCCATGTCCTTGTTCCGCAGCTGCGTCTCGATCCGCGCGATCATGATGTCCACGATCGACAGGATTTCCGACTGGCTCAGCTGGTGGAACACGATCGTGTCGTCGATCCGGTTCAGGAACTCCGGGCGGAAGTGCTGCTTCAGCTCGTCGTTGACCTTCTGCTTCATCCGCTCGTAGTTCGACTCGGTGTCCTCCGAGGCCTGGAAGCCCAGCGACACCGCCTTGGCCACGTCCCGGGTGCCCAGGTTGGTGGTCAGGATGATGACCGTGTTCTTGAAGTCCACGATCCGGCCCTGACCGTCGGTCAGCCGACCGTCCTCCAGGATCTGCAGCAGCGTGTTGAACACATCCGGGTGGGCTTTCTCGATCTCGTCGAAGAGCACCACCGAGAACGGCCGCCGCCGCACCTTCTCGGTCAGCTGGCCACCCTCGTCGTAACCGACGTATCCGGGAGGCGCACCGACGAGGCGGGACACCGTGTACCGGTCGTGGAACTCCGACATGTCCAGCTGGATCAGCGCGTCCTCGCTGCCGAACAGGAACTCGGCGAGCGCCTTGGACAGCTCCGTCTTACCGACGCCGGACGGGCCGGCGAAGATGAACGAACCGGACGGCCGCTTCGGGTCCTTGAGGCCGGCACGGGTCCGACGGATGGCCTTGGACACCGCCTTGACCGCGTCGGACTGGCCGACGACCCGCTTGTGCAGCTCGTCTTCCATCCGCAGCAGCCGGGAGGTCTCCTCCTCGGTGAGCTTGTAGACCGGGATACCGGTCCAGTTGCCCAGCACCTCGGCGATCTGCTCGTCGTCAACCTCGCTGACGACGTCCAGGTCCCCGGCCTTCCACTCCTTCTCCCGCTGCGCCTTCTGGCCCAGCAGCTGCTTCTCCTTGTCCCGCAGCTGGGCGGCCCGCTCGAAGTCCTGCGCGTCGATCGCGGACTCCTTGTCCTTACGGACCTGAGCGATCCGCTCGTCGAAGTCCCGCAGGTCTGGCGGCGCGGTCATCCGGCGGATTCGCATCCGCGCGCCGGCCTCGTCGATCAGGTCGATCGCCTTGTCCGGCAGGAACCGGTCGGAGATGTACCGGTCGGCGAGCGTCGCCGCCGCCACCAGCGCCCCGTCGGTGATGCTCACCCGGTGGTGCGCCTCGTACCGGTCCCGCAGGCCCTTGAGGATCTCGATGGTGTGTGCCAGGGACGGCTCGCCGACCTGGATCGGCTGGAACCGCCGCTCGAGAGCGGCGTCCTTCTCCAGGTGCTTGCGGTACTCGTCCAGCGTGGTGGCGCCGATGGTCTGCAGCTCACCCCGCGCCAGCATCGGCTTCAGGATGCTGGCGGCATCGATCGCGCCCTCGGCCGCGCCCGCACCCACCAGGGTGTGGATCTCGTCGATGAACAGGATGATGTCGCCCCGGGTACGGATCTCCTTGAGCACCTTCTTGAGGCGCTCCTCGAAGTCACCGCGGTATCGGGAGCCGGCCACCAGGGCGCCCAGGTCAAGCGTGTAGAGCTGCTTGTCCTTCAGCGTCTCCGGCACCTCACCCTTGATGATCTTCTGGGAGAGGCCCTCGACCACGGCGGTCTTGCCCACACCCGGCTCGCCGATCAGGACCGGGTTGTTCTTGGTCCGGCGGGACAGGACCTGCATGACCCGCTCGATTTCCTTCTCGCGCCCGATCACCGGGTCGAGCTTGCCCTCGCGGGCGGCCTGGGTCAGGTTTCGACCGAACTGGTCCAGCACCAGGCTCGTCGACGGGGCTGCCTCGCCCGCCGCGGCGCCGGCCGCGGCCGGCTCCTTGCCCTGCTGGTAACCGGACAGCAGCTGGATCACCTGCTGCCGCACCCGGTTCAGGTCGGCACCCAGCTTCACCAGCACCTGCGCCGCGACACCCTCACCCTCGCGGATCAGGCCCAGCAGGATGTGCTCGGTGCCGATGTAGTTGTGCCCGAGCTGCAGCGCCTCCCGCAGGGAGAGCTCCAGCACCTTCTTGGCCCTCGGCGTGAACGGGATGTGCCCGCTCGGCGCCTGCTGACCCTGGCCGATGATCTCCTCGACCTGTTGACGGACGCCCTCCAGAGAGATCCCGAGACTCTCCAGGGCCTTCGCCGCCACGCCCTCACCCTCATGGATCAGGCCCAGCAGGATGTGCTCCGTGCCGATGTAGTTGTGGTTGAGCATCCGGGCCTCTTCCTGGGCCAGGACGACAACCCGTCGCGCTCGGTCGGTGAACCGCTCGAACATGCCCTCGTGCTCCTCACGTGCCGTGCGCACTCGATCTTGGTTACCAAGCATCGTCGGTGACCAAGCATCTTGGCGGCGCCGGTGCCCGGACCTCCAAGGCGGACGTCCGTGCTCTTACTCTATCGCCGCGACCCGACTCGGCTGAGGTCGTGTGTTGCCCGATCCGGCCGGATTCGCACTGTTTCTGGCGTCTCCACGCCCCTCGGTGGCCTTCCGTACCGACCGAGTACGCGGAGAGCGAAATTCCCGCTGACGGCCAACTCCCGACGCGAACTGGGATGTCAGGCTGTCCACAGGCTGTGGAAAACTTCTCCACCGGTTGTGGACAACGCCATGGGGCCGTGGATGTTCCCGGGCGACGGCGAAGGACGGCATACCAGAGGTGACCGTCACCACACTTACCGCAACGGCGCCGGCGGGGAGCGGATGATCATCCGTCCCCGCCGGCGCCGTATCGCTCACGACCGCCCGCTCCCCGAGGAAGCTCAGCGGCCGGCCTTCGCGTGGTACTCGTCGACAATCTCCTGCGGGATGCGTCCACGATCCGAGATCTCCCGGCCCTCCTTCTTGGCCCATGCCCGGATGGCCTTGTTCTGCTCCCGGTCGGCCGTTGCGCTACCCCGGCCACGGGCGGCGCGGCCACCGACCACGACTCCGCCCCGACCCACCTTGGTGCCCGCCGCGACGTACGGGGCGAACAGGTCGCGCAATTTGCCGGCGTTCTTCTTCGAGAGGTCGATCTCGTACTGGACACCGTCCAGCGAGAACTTGACGGTCTCGTCGGCGTCTCCGCCGTCCAGGTCGTCAACCAGCTTGTGAATGATCTGCTTGGCCACCGTGCCATAGTCCTTTCGAGCGGGGGCTCCTAAACAGGTAAACAATAGCCCGCCCGGTACTTGCTTGGTCAATAGGATGGGGAAATCAACCCGGTAACGGCCCGGCGACTACTCCGCGCGCACTAACGGGAACGGGTTGGTTTCCCGAATTCCCGACCCCTCGACGCCATGGGTGGCCGGCCGATTCCCGGACCCGTCGGCGCCATGGGTGGCCGGCCGATTCCCATTCCCGTGCCGCCCGGCGACGGCATTCGCAACTCCATGGGCCTCCCGGAAGTCCTCGGGCAAGCACATTGCCTCGGCGTCGTGGGGCCCAGTGGTCCCGGAGGAACGTCGGTTCCCGCAGGGTGGTACAACCGGCTTCGCCACCGAACTTGTCCGGCCCCTCTTCGGACCCGCCGACCGACCCGCCCTGTCCGCGTACCGGACAGCCGTTCGGTGTTCGGTACCGACTGCGGCCGCCTGGTCGCCGACCATCCACGGCGAGTCGCACCAGGGGCACCTCCGGCCATTGGTCGGTGGCTCGAAGTCCGTACCGCCAAGGGGGCCCACCACAGACGAACCGGATGCCATGGTGAGGGCGGTCTGTACCAACTCCCGGGTCACGATCGCCTCGTGTCGTAGTCCCCGTACGCCTGATACACCTCCGCATCCCTAACTTGGATGAGTGCGCGGAGTCGACGGCCCCGTTACAGAAGTTGCGGGTGATCTCGAAGACCCGTTCGATACCCCACGACGCGCCTCTCGAGAAACGGCCCCGGTGCGATTCGGAGATACAGATCCGTACCGACGCATTGCTGTGCGTCACGAAGGACCAGGTCATCGTACCGACCGGGATCAGCTACGGCTCGGGCGTTTCAACCTCACGGAAACCGTGCTCCCACAACGAATCAAGCGGTCTCGGCGCGGTGGTCACCGGCCCGGTTGAGCGGGATCATGGCCACCGTTCGACCCGGCTCACTCGGACCGGACCGCGAAACAGGGCTTCCGGTATTGCGGAGCAGGACACCCGTCCGGTCACCGCCGGGGTTCCCGCCGTCACCCGGACGGGTCGTTCGCGCGCCTGTCGCGAACCTCGGCCGGGGTGGCCCGCCGTACGGGAAATCCGACCCGGCTCGATTTTCCTCGACCGCCGGCCGATTCCCGGGATGGCCGGGATCAGGTGTTGCGCTCGTAGACCATCCGTAGCCCGATGAGGGTGATCATCGGCTCGTGATGGGTGATCGTCCGGCACTCGCTGATCACCAACGGCGCCAGACCGCCCGTCGCGATCACCGCCCGGACGTCGCCGAGTTCCTCGCTCATCCGCTCGACGATCCGGTCCACCTGACCGGCGAACCCGAAGTACATGCCGGACTGCAGGCATTCGACGGTGTTCTTGCCGATCACCGAGCGCGGCCGGGTGGCCTCGACCTTCCGCAACTGGGCGGCGCGGGCGGCGAGCGCGTCGAACGAGATCTCGATGCCCGGGGCGAACGCGCCGCCCAGGAACTCCCCCCGCCCGCTGATCACGTCGAAGTTCGTGGTCGTGCCGAAGTCGACCACGATCGACGGCCCGCCGAACAGGGTGTACGCGGCCAGGGTGTTGACCACCCGGTCCGAGCCGACCTCCTTGGGGTTGTCGATCGCCAGCTGGACCCCGGTCCGTACGCCCGGTTCCACCACCACGTGCGGGATGTCGGCGTAGTACCGGGCCAGCATGGTCCGCAGCGACCGCAGCGCCGCCGGCACCGTCGAGCAGGCCGCCACCCCGGTGATCTCCACGGCGTCGCCCGCGAGCAGGCCGCGGAACATCAGCCCCAGTTCGTCGGCGGTGGACCGGGCGTCCGTCTTGATCCGCCAGGAATGGACCAGCTTGTCCCCGTCGAACGTGGCGAGGACGGTGTTGGTGTTCCCGATGTCGATGCACAGCAGCATGGCGTCAGTCCACCCGCAGGTCGAGCGCGATGTCCAGGATCGGCGAGGAGTGCGTCAACGCGCCGACCGACAGGTAGTCCACGCCGGTGCCGGCGTACTCGGCGGCAACCTCCAGGGTCAGTCCCCCGGTGGCCTCCAACTCAGCCCGGTCACCGACCGCCGTCACCACATCGGTCAGCTCGGCGGGGGTCATGTTGTCGCACAGCAGGAAGTCGGCGCCGGCCTCGACCGCCTCGACCGCCTCGGCCGTGGTGGTCACCTCGACCTGGACGGGTACCTCGGGGAAGGCCGCCCGGACCCGCCGGTACGCCGCGGCCACCCCGCCCGCGGCCAGCTTGTGGTTGTCCTTGATCATGGCGACGTCGTACAGGCCCATCCGCTTGTTGGTGCCACCGCCGACCCGGACCGCGTACTTCTCCAGCGCCCGCAGTCCCGGTGTGGTCTTGCGGGTGTCCAGCACCGTCGCCTTGGAGCCGGCCAGTTGGTCCGCCCAGGCCCGGGTGTGCGTCGCGACACCGGACATCCGGCACAGCAGGTTGAGCACCGTACGCTCGGCGGTGAGCAGCGACCGGACCGGGCCGGTGACCGAGGCCAGCACGTCACCCCGGGCCACCCGGGCGCCGTCCCGGACCCGGGCCCGCAACTCCACCGGCCGACCCGGACCGATCTCGGCCGCCAGGTCGAACACCGCCGCCGCGACCGAAAGCCCGGCCACCACACCCGCGGCGCGGGCCACCACCTCCGCCGTACCGGCCTGGTCGTCGGGAATCGTGGCCACGCTGGTGACGTCCAGGCCGTCCGGCCCCAGGTCCTCGATCAGGGCGGTACGCACGATCCGCTCGACCTCAGCGGGATCGAGCCCGTCCGCGCGCAACGCCCGCCGGGTCGACTCCATCATCCCAATCCCTCCCAGGTGTGCCCGAGCGTCCCATCCGTGACGGCGCCGATCAGGTGCCCGCGCCAGCCGTCCCGGGCCGCCGGGTGATCCTCCCGCCAGTGACAGCCCCGGGTTTCCCGCCGGGCGTACGCCGCACCGGCCACCGCGCAGGCCACCGTCAGCAGGTTCGTCGCCTCCCAGCTCGCGGTCCCGGGTGTGCCGCGGGTGGCGCCCAACTCGGCCAGCGCCTCACCGGCCGTCCGCAGGGTGGCCGCCGAACGCAGCACCCCGGAACCCCGGGTCATCGCGCGGGCCAGCGTCGGACGGGTCCGGGGCTCCACCACCCAGCCCGCCCCGCCCGTCCAGGCGCCGCCCGGGGCCGGATCGGAACGCGGCGGCAGGTCCCGGGCGATGTCGTCGGCGATCCGCCGTGCGAACACCAGTCCTTCCAGCAGCGAGTTGCTGGCCAGCCGGTTCGCGCCGTGCACCCCCGTGCAGGCCACCTCGCCGCAGGCGTACAGGCCGGGCAGCGAGGTCCGACCGTGCAGGTCGGTGCGGACCCCGCCGGAGGCGTAGTGCGCGGCTGGAGAGACCGGGATCAGGTCGGTCGCCGGGTCCACGCCAACGGCCCGGCAGGACGCCACGATGGTCGGGAACCGCCGCTCCAGGAACTCGCCGCCGAGATGCCGGGCGTCCAGGTACACGTGGTCGGCGCCGGTCGCCAGCAACACCCGGTGGATGCCCTTGGCCACCACGTCCCGGGGAGCCAGTTCCGCCAGTTCGTGCTGGCCGACCATGAACCGTTTGCCGTCGGAGTCCACCAGGTGGGCGCCCTCGCCGCGCAACGCCTCGGAGACCAGCGGCTGCTGGGCCAGCACGGCCCGCTCACCGTCTCCGCCGCCGACGACCAGGGCGGTCGGGTGGAACTGGACGAACTCCAGGTCGGTCACCGCGGCGCCGGCCCGCAGCGCCAGCGCCACCCCGTCGCCGGTCGAGACGACCGGGTTGGTGGTGGCCGCGAAGACCTGGCCCATCCCGCCGGTGGCCAGCACCACGGCCCGGCCCAGCACCGCCCCCACCCCGTCCTCGGCGCCCTCACCGAGCACGTGCAGGGTGACCCCGCAGGCCCGGCCGGCGGCATCGGTGAGCAGGTCGAGCACCAGGGCGTGCTCGACCAGCCGGATCCACGGGTCCCGGGTGACCGCCTCGTGCAGCGCCCGCTGCACCTCCGCGCCGGTGGCGTCGCCGCCGGCGTGCACGATCCGGTCGGCGCGGTGGCCGCCCTCGCGGGTCAGCATCAGCGAGCCGTCGGGGTTGCGGTCGAACCGGGCGCCGGTACGGATCAGGTCGCGCAGCTGGCCCGGCCCCTCCCGCACCAGCACGTCCACCGCCGCCGGATCGCAGAGGCCCACGCCGGCCGTCATCGTGTCGGCGGCGTGTGCGGCCGGGGTGTCCAGCGGGTCCAGCACGGCCGCGATACCGCCCTGGGCCCATCGGGTCGAACCATCATCGATGTTGACCTTGGTCACCACCGTGACGTGCAGTCCCGCCGCCCGCAGATGCAGGGCGGCGGTCAAACCGGCGATGCCGGATCCCACCACCACCACGTCGGTGGTCTCCACCCAACCGGGCGCGGGCGCCGCGAGCAGGTTCGGCAGCTCCGGCAGACCGAGAGTGGCCAGTCGCATGGTCACAGTCAACCGCGCTTCCCCGGCACCCCGCCCGCCGGGTCGGCAGAAAGTGGGCCAGAACGCTTTCCCGACCGCCACGTCCGCGGCGCCGAACGGGGCTGTTCGGCCGGACCGACCGGACATCCGGGACCGGTGGACGGACCCACCATCGGTTCGACGGGCAGCTATCTGATGGGCAGTCCGGCCGATCCGGCGTCCTTCAGCGACCGGGTCAGGTCACGGTCGCGGATCCACAGGTAGCACCGGACGCCGTGGTTGCCCGCCTGCCACTCCGGGCGGGGTGCCGGCAGGGTGAGCACGCCGGTGCGGTACTGCAGCATGCCGTCGGCCGGTACGCCCACGTACCGGGCCACCACCCCACGGCAACCGGCGTAGAACGGCTCCCAGTCGCGATCCCGAGCCGGATAGTCCGGTTCAGTGGAGTTCCAGGCGCCCACGTACTCGGCGTTGTGTTTGCTGGTGCAGGAGACGGGCTTCACCGCGAAGATTCCACCCTGCGCGTTGAGCCGTACACCGAAACAGCCCAACCGCAGCGGGGTCGCTCCGGCCAGCCCGCCCTTCAGGCTCCCAGTGCGGGTGACCGGCTCGCTGTCGGTGTCCGATATCGCGGCCACCTCGACGAGATCGCACCGGAACCAGCGGGCCCCGCTGGCCCAGGCGGGTGCCGACGGCAGGGCGACGCCGAGCCAGAGCCGGCCCGACCGCCACTCGGCGCCGACGTACCGGCTGGCTCGCCCGTCACACTCGGCGTACGCCGACCGCAGATCCGCCGAGCCCTGAGCGGGCGGCTTCGCCCGGCTCGCCACGGCGCCCGAGAAGGCGCCCACATGCACGGTCTCGAACCGGTGGCTGCTGGCGCAGTCGACCGGATCGAACGAGGACAGGTACGCCGTCTCGGCGAAGTCGTCCGGGTAGCAGGCCCCGGCGGGCGGGACGAACGGCTTCGGTTCTCCGACCGCCCGCCAGTCGTCCGCCAGATCGCCGTCGAGGCCCGCCGGCGCTCCGCAGCCGACGAGCGACAGTCCGGTCAGGACGATCGCCACAGTGGCCATCAGACGACGCATCGCGTCCCTCCCCGGGGCCGAGCGGGTGCTGCCGTACCGAAGCCTACGGTAACCGCTCGCCCACCCGCTGACACGAGTCGACCCGACCGCCGGGAAGGACATCCCACCCCGGCGCCGACCAGCGGTGGCCGGACGCCGGTCACCGGTCCGGCCGGGTGTCGGGCTACCGGGTGCCGCCGGCCACCAGGTCGCCGCGGACCGGGTCGCCCACCATGCCGGGGACGACGTCGGCCGGATCCGCACCGAGTTCGATGATCCGGTTGTCCGCGTCCACGTGCACCACCCGGGGGCGGTAGTCGCGGGCCGTGGCGTCGTCCATCTGGCCGTACGAGATGAGGATGACCAGGTCACCGGGGTGCACGAGGTGGGCCGCGGCGCCGTTGATGCCGATCACGCCACTGCCCCGCACGCCCGGGATGACGTACGTCTCCAGCCGGGCTCCGTTGGTGACGTCCACAATGGCCACCTGTTCACCGGGGAGCAGGTCGGCGGCGTCGAGCAGATCCTCGTCCACCGTCACCGAACCGACGTAGTGCAGGTCGGCCTGGGTCACCGTGGCCCGGTGGATCTTCGACTTGAGCATGGTCCGGAACATCGCGATTCCCTCTCGGATCACGGGTTGGCCGGCCGGGCGGGCGCGGCGAGCTGGATCGGCATGTTGTCGATGAGCCGGGTCCGGCCCACGAACGCGGCCACGAGCAACCGGGCCGGTCCCGGCGGCGGGCCGGGTTCGAGGTCCGGATCGGCCAGCACCAGGTAGTCCAACCGGGCGTCCGGGCCGGTCTCGGCGAACGCCTGGTGCGCCGCCGCGAGGACGGCCGCGTTGTCCAGACCCCGGGCCCCGGCCTCGGCACCGGCCCGGAGCGCGGCCGACAGCGCCAGCGCGGTGCCGCGTTCCGAATCCGACAGGTAGCGGTTCCGGCTGGACAGCGCCAGGCCGTCCGGCTCACGGACCGTCGGCACCCCGACGATCTCCACCGGCAGGTCCAGGTCCCGGACCATCCGGCGGATCAGGGTGAGCTGCTGGTAGTCCTTCTCCCCGAAGAACGCCAGGTGCGGACGGACCAGGTTGAGCAGTTTGAGCACGACGGTCAGCACCCCGTGGAAGAAGCCGGGCCGGCTGGCCCCCTCCAGTTCCTCGCCCAACGTTCCCGGCTGCACCCGGACCGTCGGCTCGCCCGCCGGGTACATCTCGGCAACGGTCGGCGCGAAGACCAGGTCCGCGCCCAGCCGCCGGCAGATCTCCAGGTCGGCGTCGAGGGTCCGGGGGTACCTGTCGAAGTCCTCGTTCGGGCCGAACTGCAACGGGTTGACGAATACCGTCACCACGAGGTGGTCGGCGCGTTCCCGGGCGGCTCGCAGCAGCTCCTCGTGACCGGAGTGCAGCGCGCCCATCGTCATCACCACCGCGACCCGGCCGGGCAGCGCGTCCCGCGCGGCCGCCAGCTCGGCGCGGGTGTGTACGGTCCGGGTCACGCCACCGTCTCCCGCTGCCGGTCGGCGAGCACGCCGAGCAACGCGACCGCGTCCATCGAGCGCAGCCGGCCGGAGTCGATGGCCCGGTCGGCGGTGCGCCGGGCCAGGGCCAGGTAGGCGGGCACCGACTCGGGGGCGATCTCCGCCAGCCGATCCAGATGCCGGGCCACGGTGCCGGCGTCGCCCCGGGAGACCGGACCGGTCAGCGCGGCGTCGCCGAGCCGCAGCGAGTTGTCCAGCGCGGCGCTCAGCAGTGGCGCCAGTACCCGGACCGGATCGGCCACCCCGGCGTCGCGCAGCCGATCCATCGCCTCGTTCACGAGGGTGACCAGGTGGTTCGCGCCGTGCGCCAGGGCCAGGTGGTACATCGGCCGGTCGTCCTCGGCGATCCACTCGGGGACACCGCCGAGGTCGGCGACCAGCCGGGCGGCCAGTGGTCGCAGCGCGGCCGGCGCGGTCACCCCGTACGACACGCCGGGCAGCCGGGCCAGGTCGTCGGCGGTACCGGTGAAGGTCATCGCCGGGTGCAGGGCCAGCGGACGGGCACCGGCCGCGGTCGCCGGGTCGAGTACGGCGAGCCCGTGTGCGCCGGAGGTGTGCGCCACGATCTGACCGGGATGCAACGCGCCCGTGCCGGCCAGCCCGCTCAGCACGCCGGCCAGGGCGTCGTCCGGCACCGCCACCAGCAGAAGGTCGGTGGCCAGCCGGGCCACCTCGTCGGCCGGCCGGTTCTCGGTACCGGGCAGCAGCGCAGCGATCCGGTCCCGGGCGACGGCCGAGACGCCGGCGGCGGCGACCACCCGGTGGCCGGCGGCGGAGAGGGCCGCGCCGAGCACCGCACCCACCCGCCCGGCGCCGATCACGCCCACGGTGAGCCGGCGGTACGCCGGATGCGGCGGTACGGCGGCTGAGGGGGCGGAGGGGGCGGCCGGTCCGGTGGCGGCCCCCGGGGAGGCGGCCGGACGCGGGCGCGACGATGCGCTCATGGCGATGATCCAGTCCTCGAAAATGTGGTACCGGTCGACCGCAAGTATGCGCCGGTCGCGCGGACCCCCCACAAGCAAATGTGAAAACCTTCACGAGGTAAGGAAGGGCCCCTTTTTATCGCTTTTTGTATAGGAAGGGCCCCCGCTTAACGCCCCTGCCGTAGCGCCTGCCGGCTCCCGGCCGCGCGCCTGTCCGTCGGTCGTGACGCACCGCCTATCGTCGGTCCGTGACCACCTGGCGGGCGGCGATGACCACGGCGCTCTACGGCCCCGACGGCTTCTTCGTGACCGGGGCCGGCCCGGCCGCGCACTTCCGGACCAGCGCACACACGTCGGCGTTCGCCGCCGCGCTGGCCACCCTGGTGGCCCGGGTCGACGCCGCGCTGGGCCATCCACCGGTGCTGGACGTGGTCGACGTGGGCGCGGGTCGGGGCGAGCTGCTGAGCGCACTCGCCGCCCGAATCGGCCACGGTCCCGCCGCCCGGACGTCACCCGGAGTCGGGGCCCCGCTGGCCCGACGGGTACGGCTGACCGCAGTCGAGAAGGCCGACCGGCCCGTCCCACCGCCCGCCGGCATCCGGTGGCGGGATGACATCCCCGACGCGATCACCGGCCTCCTGGTCGCCACCGAGTGGCTGGACAACGTCCCGCTCGACCTCGCCGTCCGGGTCGCGGACGGCTGGCGGTACCTGCTGGTCGACCCGGCGACCGGTACGGAATCCGTGGGTGACCCGGTCGACGCGGCCGACCGGGACTGGCTGCACCGGTGGTGGTCCCCGGCCGGAAGCGCCGGCACCACCGCACGGGCCGAGCTCGGCCGGCCCCGCGACGGTGCCTGGGCCGGCGCGGTCGGGCACCTCGACCGGGGGCTCGCCCTGGCCGTGGACTACGGACACCTTCGCGGGGATCGCCCGGTTCTCGGCACGCTCACCGGGTACCGGTCCGGCCGCGAGGTGCCGCCAGTCCCCGACGGCTCGTGCGATTTGACCGCGCACGTGGCGTTCGACTCCGTGGCCGCCGCCGGCACGGCTGTCGCGCGGCAGGCGTACCTGCTGATCTCGCAGCGGGAGGCGCTGCGGGCGCTCGGTACGGACGGGCGGCGACCACCGCTGAGCCTGGCCGCCACCGACCCCGCCGGGTACGTGCGCGCGCTGGCCGCCGCGAGCGAGGCGGCGGACCTGCTCGACCCGGGCGGACTGGGCGCGCACCACTGGCTGCTCCAGCCGGTCGGCCTGGATCCGGCACCACTGCTGGCGGCCGACCAACAGGCCTGGTGAGCGGCCGGCCGTCGGGTTGGGTGACCGACGGACGATGGGTCCACCGAAGGTAAGACCACCGGCCCGGTGACCGGCGGACGCCCGATCGGTGCCGGAGAGCCGGTCGCCGGCGTGGCACGATGGCGGTCATGACCTCCCCCGCCGGACCGAGACGAGAAGTGACCGTCGGGACCGGCGCCGGCCTGCTCGCCGCCAGCCCGGACGACGAGCGGCAGCTCGGGGCCGACATGGTGCTCAACATCGGCCCGCAGCATCCGTCGACGCACGGCGTGCTCCGGCTCAAGCTGGTGCTCGACGGCGAGCGGGTGCTGTCCTGCGAACCGGTCGTGGGCTACATGCACCGGGGCGCCGAGAAGTTGTTCGAGGTCCGCGACTACCGGCAGATCATCATGCTGGCCAACCGGCACGACTGGCTGTCGGCGTTCTCCAACGAGCTGGGCGTGGTGCTGGCCGTCGAGCGGTTGATGGGCATCGAGGTGCCGGAGCGGGCGGTGTGGTTGCGCACGGCGCTCGCCGAACTCAACCGGGTGCTGAACCACCTGATGTTCCTCGGTTCGTACCCGCTGGAGATCGGCGCCATCACCCCGGTCTTCTACGCCTTCCGGGAACGGGAAACCCTCCAGGCGGTCATGGAGGAGGTTTCCGGCGGGCGCATCCACTACATGTTCAACCGGGTGGGTGGGCTCAAGGAGGAGGTGCCGGCCGGCTGGACCGGCCGGGCCCGTGTCGCCGTCGACCAGGTACGGCGCCGGATGCCCGACCTCGACCGGCTGATCCGGCGCAACGAGATCTTCCTGGCCCGTACCGTCGGGGTCGGGGTGCTCTCCGCCGCGGACGCCGCCGCGTTCGGCGCCTCCGGACCGGTCGCCCGCGCGTCCGGTCTGGACCTGGACCTGCGCCGCGACGAACCGTATCTGGCGTACGGGTCGCTGGACGTTCCCGTCGTCACCCGCACCGCCGGCGACTGCCACGCCCGTTTCGAGGTGCTGCTCGACCAGGTGTACGCCTCGCTGGATCTGGCCGAGCAGTGCCTGGACCGGGTGGACCGGCTGACCGGCCCGGTCAACGTCCGGCTGCCGAAGGTGGTCCGGGCGCCGGAGGGACAGACGTACGCCTGGACCGAGAACCCGCTCGGCATCAACGGGTACTACCTGGTGTCCCGGGGTGAGAAGACGCCCTGGCGGATGAAGCTGCGCACCGCCTCGTACGCGAACGTGCAGGCACTGTCCACGCTGCTACCGGGCTGTCTGGTGCCCGACCTCATCGCCATCCTCGGTTCGATGTTCTTCGTCGTCGGCGACATCGACAAGTAGCACGCCGGGTGGCGGACCGGCCCGGCCGCGGGCCGCGGCGACCGTCAGGGTGGCGGACCGGCCCGAACCGACCGCCAGGGTGTCGCGTCACCGCCGGGTGTCGTCGAACTCCCGCTCCGTCCAGGGGTACGTCGCACCGTAGCGCCCGCCGTACTCCTGCCCGGTTCGGTGCTCGGCCCCGGCGCGGTACTCGGCTCCGGCCCCGTGCTCGGCCCCGGCACGGTACTCGGCTCCGGCCCGATGCCCGGCGGACCAGGCTTGCCCGGGCTCGACGGCAGCCTGGGACCGCCGGAAGTCGACTGCGGCCCGGGGCTGACCAGGCTGCACAGCGCTCCAGAACCGGCCGGATTCGCCGGCCACCCAGGACCGTCCGGATTCCGCTGCGGCCCGGGACTGGCCCGACTCGCCCGCGGACGGCCACCGGCCGGATCCGCCGGCGGACGGCCACCGATCCGATTCGCCGGCGCTCGGCCGCCGGCCGGATTCGCCGGCGGGCCAGGACTGAGTCGGCTCGGCGGCCCGGGGAAGGGCGGCCCGGTTCGGACCACCCCCATACGTCTCGGGTCCATCCCGATCGCCGCCGTCCACCGGTCGGTGCCGGCCGTCCCGCCCCCGTCGTTGCTCGTCGCCATACCCCGACCGGTACCCGCCGTCGCGGGCAACGCGATGGTCGTCCCCGCTGGACCGGTGCCCGCCGTCCCCGGTGAAACGGTCCGGGCCATCGGCCACCGACTCGGTACGCCGGACGCTGGCCCAGCGGTCCCGGATCCTCAGGTCGGCGCCCGTCGCGTCGAGGCGCAGCGAAGCCTGCCGTTCACCCAGCCGAAGTTCCTCGTCACCGCCCTGCCCGCCCGGCCCGGTCGGCCAGCCCCGCGCGGACCGCTCCCCGGTACCGTCGTCCCGGCGGCTTCGACCGCCGTGCTGTCCCCAGTCGTCCCCCGGGCCGTTCCGGCTCCAATCGACCTCGGCGCCGCTCCGGCCCCAGCCGGTCCGCCCGGTCGACCGGTCCTGGCCGCCCTGCCTCGCGCCCTCGCCCCAACCATCAGCATCGGTCGAGGCCGTCCAGTCGGCGCCACCGGTGGGCGTCCACCGGTCGCGCTCGGCATCCGCCGCACCGCCCAGGGTCGCTCCCCAACCGTGGCCGGTCGACGGGTCGACGGCAGCGCCAGGACCGGGATACGCCGGGGCATCCTGCCAGGACTGGCGCTCGGGTTCGGGGTGCACCGGGGCATCCTGCCGGGACCGGTGCTCGGGTTCGGGGTACCGCCCGGGGGCCGGTCGCCACCCGGTTGCGCCGCCCGACGGGTCTTCGCCGGCGTTGGCTGGCGCCGGAGCGTACCCAGGGATCGGGCGCGGTTCCGGCACGGGCCCATCGTGCTGGTCGACGATCGTCTGCCTCGTGGTCACGTACACGGTCTCGGTGCGGCGTACGACGCCGTGCCGTGGTCGTACGGGCTCTGCGTCTGCCGCCGGCCAGGACGCCGTTCCCCGGCCATCCGGCTGGCCCCAACCCCTGCCGCCCTCACCAGAGGTGCCGGCTCGGGTCGGCTCGGCCGGCGCACCGGACCAGGCCGGTTCGGCCGGCGCAGGCCGGTTCGTCCCTGCGGCAGCCGGTGCGACCTGCTCCGCCGGCCGTCCCCCGGACTGACTTCGCCGGTTGGGCCGGGATTCCCGGGCCGGCTCCCGATCCGGTTCCGGCGACCGCCACTCGTTACGGACCGCACGCGCCGCCGTTGACGCTTCCGGCGGGGTAACGGTGGACCGCCCGCCCACGGAGGCCGGAGCGGGCCGGGCCGGCTCGGAAGCGGTCGCGCGCAGCGCTTCCACGGTCGAGACCAGTTCCCGCACCCGGCCGTTCAGTGTGTCGGTCGCCGCCCGCACGCCGGCCAGTTCCGCCCGGGACTCGACACGGAGCGCTTCGAGGTCCGCCCGCAGCGCGTCCTCCACGGCGTACATCGAGGCGGACGGGTCCGGCCGCAGAAGCAGGGACAGGCCGATCAGGACAACCGACAGCAGGCCGAGCCCGGCGGCCAACCGAAGGGCTCCCCCGCTGTCGGCGAGCAACAGCAGCACCAGCGCGAACGCCGCCCCGACCGAGCCGATCCAGAACAGTGGCTTCGCGAGGGACCGTCGGCCGCTCGCGTCGTCGGTGTCCGCGCCCGGCATGGTGGAGCAGCCTACCGAGACTTACCCACCAACGGAATGCCCCGCCCCACGAGCGACACCCCCGTCGCGGGCCAAGCTCCCACCGAACCCACCCACGACCCAGCCCCTCGGTCGGCAAGGTCCCGCCGAACCCACCCCACGAGCCACGCACTCAGTCGGCGAGGTCCCACCGAACCCACCCACGACCCAGTCCCTCGGTCGGTGGGGGGGGGGGGGGGGGGGGGGGAGGGGGGGGGGGGGGGGGGGGGGGGGGGAGGGGAGGGGGGGGGGGGGGGGGGGAGGGGGGGGAGGTGGAGCGGGTTTGTGGATGGACAGGGATCCAGAGACCCAT